>NZ_BCUU01000078.1 GCF_001591385.1 Variovorax soli NBRC 106424 | reverse complement strand
CTGCTGGCCCATGTGAAGGCCGAGCGCGCCGCCGGCCGGCTCACGCTCACGCCGCCGGCGCCGACGCCGCTCGAATGGCGGCTGCGCAATGCGCTGCACCTGGTCGGCATTCCGCTGGCGGGCCTGCTGCTGCTGCCGCTGGCGATCGTGCTGGCTCCCTTCGCCATCGCGATCCTGCGGCGGCAGGAGGAGCGCGATCCGGAGTTCCATCCGCGCCCCGGCGCGGCCGAGGTGCTGGCGATGCAGCGGCTGGAGGACCATGACGTGTCCAACAGCTTCACGGCGCTCGGGGCCGTCAAGCCCGGCTGGTTCCGGCGGGCGCTGGTGCCTTTGGTGCTACTGGCCATCGACTATGCCTGCCGCCATGTCTTCGGCAAGGGGCATCTGGCGCGCATCCAGACCATCCATTTCGCGCGCTGGGTGTTCATGGACGACCGCCAGCGCGTGCTGTTCTGCAGCAACTACGACGGCAGCCACGAAAGCTACATGGACGACTTCATCAACAAGGCGGCCTGGGGCCTGAACCTGGTGTTTTCCAACGGCTTCGGCTGGCCGCGCACGCGCTGGCTCATCAAAGGCGGCGCGCGTCACGAGATGCGCTTCAAGCACTACCAGCGCCGGCACCAGCTGCCCACGCAGGTCTGGTACAAGGCCTATCCCGGCCTGACGCTGAGCGACCTCGAGCGCAACCGCCGCATCCGCGAAGGCGTGGAGGCGGGCGAGATGACCGAGCAGCAGGCCCTGGCCTGGCTGAGGCTGCTATGAGCGCGCACACGCCCCGCGCCGTCGAGGAAGACGACATCCAGGGCCTGGTGCGCTTCGGCTATCGCAAGCTGACGCAGGCGAGCTTTCTCCTGCTGCGTGTGCGCAATGCGGCGAGTGCACGCCAGTGGCTGGCCAACTGCCCGGTGGCGAGCGCGCAAGAGCGGTCGCCGCCGCCGCGCCAGGTGCTGCACGTGGCGATGAGCTGCCCTGGGCTGCGTGCGCTCGGCCTGCGGGAGGACGTCATCCAGGGCTTCTCGCGCGAATTCCTGGCAGGCATGAGCAGCGACGAAAGCCGCTCCCGGCGCCTCGGCGACCTGGGCACCAACGCGCCGGAGCAATGGCACTGGGGCGGCCGGCCCGATGCGGTGCCGCACGTGCTGCTGATGCTCTACGCCTGGCCGGGCGACCTCGCGGCCTGGCAGCAGCAGGTGCTGGACGGATGCGCATCAGGCTTCGAGCTGATGGCCTGCCTGGACACCTCCGACATGGACGGCGTGGAGCCCTTCGGCTTTGTGGACGGCATCTCCCAGCCCAGCCTCGACTGGCAGCGCCGGCGGCCGGTGCGCGACGAAGAGGTGCTGGACTATTCCAACCTGTCGTGCCTGGGCGAATACCTGCTGGGCTACCCGAACGAGTACGGCGAGTACACCGACAGGCCCTTGCTGCGCGCCGAGCTCGACCCGCAGGCCATGCTGCCGCGCGCCGAAGAAAGCCCCGAGCTGGCCGACCTGGGCCGCAACGGCAGCTACTTGGTGCTGCGCCAGTTGCGCCAGGACGTGGGCGGCTTCTGGCGATTCGTGGATGCCGCTGCCGGCGGCGACCCGGTGCGGCGGGAACTGCTGGCCAGCGCCATGGTCGGGCGCAGCCGCGACGGCCTGCCGCTGGTGGAGTCCACGGGCACGCCCATCGAGGGCGAGCGCGACCCGATCAACAGCTTCACTTATGAAGACGATCCGCGCGGCGCGCGCTGTCCCATCGGTGCGCACATCCGGCGCAGCAATCCGCGCAACGCCGATCTGCCGCCGGGTGGGTGGGGGCCGATCTCACGGCTCATCCGCACCCTGGGCTTCGATGCGCAGGCCCTGGCGCTGGATCATGTGTCGTCCACGCGCTTTCACCGGCTGCTTCGGCGCGGGCGCGAA
This sequence comes from Variovorax soli NBRC 106424, assembly GCF_001591385.1. Classification (GTDB taxonomy): domain Bacteria; phylum Pseudomonadota; class Gammaproteobacteria; order Burkholderiales; family Burkholderiaceae_C; genus Variovorax; species Variovorax soli. The sequence goes on along the minus strand of NZ_BCUU01000078.1, from coordinate 23,586 downwards.
TACGGCGAGGGCCTGTCGATCGAGCAGGCCCTGGCCGGCGAGTCGGGCAGCGGGCAGGGCACCGGCCTGCACTTCATCTGCCTGGGGGCCAGCATCGCCCGACAGTTCGAGTTCGTGCAGGGCGCCTGGATTGCGGGAACGCATTTCGGCGGCCTGCACGGCGAGAGCGACCCGCTGCTGGGAAACCGCCTGGCGGGTTCCGATGGGGCGCCGGCCGATGGCTTCTCGATACCTGCCGATAGCGGCTGCGACTTGCGCCTGGCCGGCCTGCCGCAGTTCGTGCGGGTGGTGGGCGGCGCCTATTTCTTCCTGCCCGGGCTGCGCGCCCTGCGTTTCATTTCGAAGGAGCCGTGACCATCATGAGCAGCGACCCGACCGTGACCGTGGACACCCGTTCCAACACCAGCCGCCCGGTGCCGCGCGCCAACACCGGCTCGGGGCTGATGGACTTCATCAGCGACACCGGCCTGATGCTGCTGGGGCTGGAGCGGCGCATCGACCCCTGGCTGCGGCCGGCCTTCGATGCGCTGCTGCGCGACAGGATGGCCGAATGGGTCACGGCGCTGATCAACAAGCAGCGCAGGAACGAGGGGCTGATGATTGCCGAGGAGCGGCTGCTGGAGAACGAGGAAGCCTGGACCGACTCGATCGTGGCCAGCTTCACGCAGCAGATGCGCGACTTGTGGAAGCCCGGCGGCTACGAGCGCGGCGGCAACACCAAGACGCAGGGCATCGTGCGCGGCGAGTTCATCGTGCACGACGGCATTCCGGAGCACATGCGCCGCGGCATCTACGCCAGGCCGCAGACCTTCCGGTGCTGGGTGCGCTTCTCGGGGCCGGGGCCCTACATCACGCCGGACATCGACGACGTGGGCTTCATGAGCATCAGCATCAAGCTGATGGGCGTGCCGGGCCCCAAACTGATCGACGAGGAGCAGCACACGCTGGACATGTTCGGCGTGTCGACGCCGACCTTCGTGACGCCGGACGCCAAGGCCAATTCGGAACTGCAGAAGTGGAGCGTGAAGAACGCGCAGATCTTCTACTTCCTGAATTTCCGCGAATCGCATGTGCTGGACCTGATCATGCAGTCGCTGTTCATCAAGACGCAGAGCAGCCCGTTCGAGGCGCCGTATTTCAGCTGCGTGCCCTACCTGATGGGGGAGGGCCAGGCGATGCAGTATTCGGTGTGGCCGACCTCCAGGCGCCGCACGCCGGTGCCGCGCCTGCCGCTGCGCCCGCCGGACGACTACCTGCGCCAGGCGATGGTGGAGACCTTGTCCGAGGGCGACGTGGAGCTGCAGGTGCGGGTGCAGATGCAGACGGACTCGTTCCTGATGCCGATCGAGAACGCGGGGGTGCTGTGGCCGGAGAAGCTGTCGCCGCGCGTGCCGGTGGCGACCTTGCGCATTCCCAGGCAGAAGTTCGATTCGCCGGCGCAGATGGAGTTTGCCAAGCGGCTGTCGTACAACCCCTGGCACACCATTGCGGAGCACCGGCCTCTCGGGAACCAGAGCCGGGCGCGCAAGAGGATGTATTACGAGCTGTCTCAGATACGGCATCGGATGAATGGGGTGCCGCACTATGAGCCTCATGGGGATGAGGTGTTTGACTGAGGCTTGGAGGTGGGTGGGAGGCAAAGGCCTGTGTGCCACTGGGCGCCGGCGCTTCACTTGGGCGGTCGGCTTCGCCGACTGCATTGCGCTGCTCATCGCCCAAGAGGCGCGCCAGCGCCCAGTGGCACACAGGCCTTTGCCGGGACAGGTCGCTGGATTCCCTGCCTGAAACCGCACGCCGTCTCCTGGCATGGCGCGGCAGGCGGCACTGGACGGGGCGATTTCCGGGGCGATGAGGAGCGGAGGTTTCGGGGGCTGCGCGCAAGGGCACCTTGCGCGCTTCGACTTCTGACTCATCGCGGCTGTTTGAACGGAGCTGCGCAGCAGCGCAGTGAGTTCCGCGATGCAGCCCCCGAAGCCGAGCACCGCAGTGGAGTCGATGCCGCAGGCATCGACCGCCACGGTATGAGCCCCGGCCAGTGCCGCCTGCCGCGCCATGCCCCCCACCAACCCCGGCAAAGCAAATCAGACCAACCGACGAATCGCCTTCTTGCTCCAAACCATCCGGTAATACAGCGACTGCAGCACAAGCATCGCCCCGAACGCAACCGGATACGAGATCCACACCCCGTTCAGCCCGATCTGGTGGCTCATCACCCAGGCCGTGGGCAGCTCGATCAGCAAGATGCAGAAGATCGAGATCGCCGTCGGCACAAGAACCGACCCGCTCGCCCGCATGATTCCCGACAGCGCCGAGGCCATGCCGAAGATCACGCAGCTCCACAGCATGATGTGCAGCAGCGTCTGCGCCACCTCGATCACCGGCTCGCTGGTGATGAACAGGCTCATCAACTGGCGCGACGCCACATAGCCCAGCAGCACCAGCGCGCCCGTCAGCACCACGTTCATCTGCAGCGCGGTGCGCGTGATCGCGCCCAGCCGGTCCACACGCCCGGCACCGATGGCCTGGGCGCCCAGGATCGACGCCGTGATCGCAATCGAGATGGCCGGAAACTGCACATAAGCCACCACCTGGTTCACCGCGCCGTACGCCGCCGTCGCTTCGGAACCATAGGCGTTGACGAAGGACAGCAGCGCCAGTTCGGCCGTGGCCACCACGATCATCTGCACGCCGGTGGGCACGCCCACCTTGAGCACGCCCTTGAGCAGGCGCGGATTGATGCGCAGGTGCCGCGCGAAGTCCGCATCCGGCGCCAGCGGGCTCTTCATGCGCCGCAGCTGAAAGGCCAGCCATGTCGTCGCCGCGATGAAGCCCACCACCGTCGCCCAGGCGCCGGCCGTCACGCCCACCTGGGGCAGGCCGAACCAGCCGCGGATCAGCGCCGGCGTCACCACCAGGCCGAGCGCGGTGGAAATCATGAGCGTGTACAGCGGCGTGACCGTGTCGCCCACGCCACGCAGCATCGCCGTGGACAAGAGGAAGATGAACAGCCCCGGCATCGCGATCAGGATGATGCGCGCATAGCGTGTGGCATCCGGCAGGATGTCGGGCGGCGTGCCCAGCAGCCGCAGCATGGGCTCGGTGAAGGAGCCGCCGAAGATCGCCACCGTCAAGCCGAACAGCACGCCCACGGTGAGCGTGGTGCCGGCCACGGCACGCGCTTTCTCGGGCTCGCGCGCGCCCCAGGCCTGGCCGATGAGCACCGAGGCGCCGGCCCCCAGGCCGATGGTGAAGGCGATGAAGAAGAACATCACCGGAAAGAAGCTCGACACCGCGGCCAGCGCATCCACGCCGATCATCTGGCCGATGTAGATGTTGTTGATGGTGCCGGACATCGACTGCAGGATGTTCGACAGCAGCATGGGCGCCAGGAAGACCAGGAAGGTCTTCCACAAGGGCCGCGTCTCGGTGCTGCCCATGGGGTGGTGGCGGCGCTGCGGCGCTTCAGAGGCGGATGGCGAAGGCGCAGCAGAGGCCGCCGGCGCGGATTCGGCGCCGGTGGCCGGAGGGGTTGAACTCATGATGAAGAAGAAACGTTGTTCCAGGCGGTGGCCGACAACTGCAGTAAATAGTCGCGCAGGTCTTGCGGCCAGGGGTCGATGAGCAGGTTGAACTGCGTGCCGTCGCCGGCAAAGAGGGCGCGTGTCGCTTCCTCGAAGCCGGGGAGGTTGCCTGCCATTTCGGTCATGCAGCGGTAGGTGGCTTCGCGCGCGGCGCGCAGCGCATCGCGCTCGCGGTGCACGTGCCGGGCTTCGTCCACCAGGCGCCGCAAGGCCACCGACGCACCGCCGGGCTGGCGGTTGAGCCAGTCCCAATGGCGCGGCAGCAGCGTGACCTCGCGGGCGACCACGCCCAGCCGCGGCCGGCCGACGCTGCGTTGGGCCGGCGCGGCGGGCGCGGCAGCGGTTGCAGCTGCTTGCGGGCGCAGGTCCAGGTCCAGCCGCGTGCCCGTGGCGTCGTCAAACACGCGTACGAGGACGTCGGGCGGAAGGCTGCTGCTGCGAAGCTGTGCAAGCACGGCTTGCGCAGGTCCGCTGGCAATGCGCTCGAAGCCCGCGAACGCACTCAGGCGTTCGGGCAGCGGTTCGGCGGCAGGGGCAGAGGGCGAAGGTGCGGCGATGGCAGGCGACAGGGCTTCTGATGGCATGGCTTCCTCCAGAAAGTGTTGTGTATTCTACCCGGACTAAATATTTTGTGAAGCTTCTTTTTTCAAGAAGCGCAACAAAAGCCGAACAGGCCACATCTTCCTGCTTGCAGCGGCGAAGAAAGCTTCTGTTTACCTGGGGAAAACCGCCTGTGGCCCTATGGCACACTCAGCCGCTTTGTTAGTTGAAACGCGCCGCGCCCGCCGGGCCAGGTGCAGGGCTCCCGATCAGACATGCAGAAAATCCTTCGCCAGATCGCCAACGAAATCAAGGTTGGCGAACACCAGGTGAAAGCGGCCGTCGACCTGCTCGATGGCGGCGCCACAGTTCCTTTTATCGCGCGCTATCGCAAGGAAGCCACCGACGGGCTGGACGACGCCCAGTTGCGTGAGCTTGAGGTGCGCCTGGCTTACCTGCGCGAGCTCGAAGACCGCCGCGCCGCGGTGCTCAAGAGCATCGACGAGCAGGGCAAGCTGACGCCAGAGCTGATCGCCGCCATCGCGGGTGCACCGACCAAGCAGGAACTGGAAGACCTCTACCTGCCGTTCAAACAGAAGCGCCGCACCAAGGGCCAGATCGCGCGCGAGTTCGGCATCGAGCCGCTGGCCGACAAGCTGTTGGCCGACCCGACGCTGGACCCGGCGGTGGAGGCCAAAGCCTTTTTGCAGCCGGCCACCACGCTCGACGATGGCAAGCCGGGCCCCGACTTTTCTACCGTTGCCGCCGTGCTCGACGGCGTGCGCGACATCCTCTCGGAGCGCTGGGCCGAAGACGCGGCGCTGGTGCAATCCTTGCGCGAATGGCTCTGGAACGAGGGCCTGTTTAAGTCGACGCTGGCCACCGGCAAGGACGAGAACAACGCCGAGGTTGCCAAGTTCCGCGACTACTTCGACTATGACGAGCCCATCGGCCGCGTGCCCTCGCACCGCGCGCTGGCCGTGTTCCGCGGCCGCCAGCTCGAGATCCTGGACGCCAAGCTGGTGCTGCCGGTCGAGCCCGAGCCGGGCAAGCCCAGCATCGCCGAAGGCAAGATCGCCTTGCACCTGGGCTGGAGCCATGCGGGCCGTCCGGCCGACGACCTGATCCGCAAGTGCGTGGCCTGGACCTGGCGCGTGAAGCTGAGCCTGTCGAGCGAGCGCGACCTGTTCACCCGCCTGCGCGAAGAGGCGGAGAAGGTCGCCATCAAGGTCTTCGCCGACAACCTGCGCGACCTGCTGCTGGCCGCCCCGGCCGGCCCGCGCGTGGTGATGGGCCTGGACCCGGGCATCCGCACCGGCGTGAAGGTGGCCGTGGTCGATGCCACCGGCAAGCTGGTCGACACCGCCACCGTGTTCCCGCACGAGCCCCGCAAGGACTGGGAAGGCTCCCTGCACACCCTGGGCAAGCTGTGCGCCAAGCACAGCGTGAACCTGATTGCCATCGGCAACGGCACCGCCAGCCGCGAGACCGACAAGCTGGCGGCCGACCTCATCAAGCTGCTGGCCAAGATGGCCGCGCAGGCCGGTGTGGAAGCCACGCCGGTCGAGAAGGTGGTGGTGAGCGAGGCGGGCGCCTCGGTCTATTCGGCCAGCGAATTCGCCAGCCAGGAAATGCCCGACGTGGACGTGAGCCTGCGCGGCGCCGCCAGCATTGCGCGCCGCCTGCAGGACCCGCTCGCGGAGCTGGTGAAGATCGACCCCAAGAGCATCGGCGTTGGCCAGTACCAGCACGACGTCAACCAGAGCGAGCTGGCCCGCACCCTGGGCGCCGTGGTGGAAGACTGCGTGAACTCGGTGGGCGTGGACCTGAACACGGCCAGCGTGCCGCTGCTGTCGCGCGTGTCGGGCCTGTCGGCCAGCGTGGCCAAGGCAGTGGTGCGCTGGCGCGAGGCCAACGGCGCCTTCTCCACCCGCAAGCAGCTGCTCGATGTGACCGGCTTCGGCCCCAAGGCCTTCGAGCAGAGCGCGGGCTTCCTGCGCATCCGCGGCGGCGCCGATCCGTTGGACATCACGGGCGTGCACCCCGAGACCTATCCGGTGGTCGAGCAGATCATCGTCAAGACCGGCAAGCCCATTGCCGAGCTGATGGGCCGGGCCGACATGCTCAAGACGCTCAAGCCCGAGCTGTTCGCCAACGACAAGTTCGGCGTGATCACCGTCAAGGACATCCTGGGCGAGCTGGAAAAGCCCGGCCGCGACCCGCGTCCCGACTTCAAGGTGGCGCGCTTCAATGACGGCGTGGAAGACATCGCCGACTTGAAGGAAGGCATGGTGCTCGAAGGCACGGTGAGCAACGTGGCCCAGTTCGGCGCCTTCGTGGACCTGGGCGTGCACCAGGACGGCCTGGTGCATGTGAGCCAGCTGAGCCACAAGTTCGTCAACGATGCGCGCGAGGTGGTGAAGACCGGCGACATCGTCAAGGTGAAGGTGCTGGAGGTGGACGTGGCGCGCAAGCGCATCAGCCTCACGATGAAGCTGGATGCCGCCCCAAGCCGTCGCGACGGCCCGCGCGACAACCGCTTCGAAGGCGCAGGCCGCGGCTACCAGCAGCGCCGCGACAACACGCCGCAGCCCTCGGGCCAGATGGCCAACGCCTTCGCCAAGTTGCAGGGGCTGCGCAAGTAGGGCGGGGCAGCGCTCGGCTGTGAGCACACCGATGAAAGCCCTGCGCATCCATGCCGGCCCGCTCGCGCTGGAGCACATCCGGCGCGAAGGGCTCAAGCCGCAGGACGTGCGCGTGGTGCCGGGCGCGGCCGGCGGGCCCAAGGGGCTGATCCTGGGGCCCATCGACCGATTCATGTTCGGCGAGTGGCTCACGCAGTCGAGCCAGCCGGTGCACCTGGTGGGCGCGTCGATCGGCGCATGGCGGCTCGCCAACGCATGTCTGGGCAACTCGGTGCAGGCGTTCCGCGACTTCGAGCACGGCTACGTCAATCAGCAGTTCGAGGTGCCGGCCGGCCAGAAGCGCCTGACGGCCCGGCAGGTGAGCGCGCAGTTCGGCGACGGCTTGCGGCAGTTCTACGGCGGGCGCACGGCCGAGGTGCTGGGCCATCCGCGCTACAGCCTGCACGTGATCACCGCGCGCGGCCGCCACATCCTCGGGCGCGAAGGCAAGGCCCGCACGCCCTTCGGCTACTTGGGCGCCTTCATGGCCAACAGCGTGCGGCGCAAGAGCCTCGGTGCGTGGCTGGAACGCGTGGTGTTCTCCACGCCGGGGGCGGCGCTGCCCTTCGGCACGCAGGATTTCCGCTCGCGGCAGGTGGACCTGACGCAGGCCAATTTCGAGGCGGCGCTGCAGGCCTCGTGCTCCATTCCCTTCATGCTCGAAGCGGTGCACGACATTCCCGGCGCGCCGCCCGGCGCCTACTGGGACGGCGGCATCACCGACTACCACCTGCACCTGCACTACAACAACGACAGCGGCGTGGTGCTGTACCCGCATTTCCAGCGCGCGGTGGTGCCGGGCTGGCTCGACAAGGGCCTGAAGTGGCGCCATGCGCCCACGTCTTTTCTCGACCGCATGGTGGTGCTGGCCCCGAATCCCGAATGGGTGGCCACGCTGCCCAATGGCAAGCTGCCGGACCGCACCGACTTCACCCGCTACGGCCAGGACGGCGCGGCCCGCTCGAAGGTGTGGGCCAGGGCGGCGGCCGAGTCGCAGCGGCTGGCCGACGAGTTTGCGCAGTGGGTGAGCAAATCCGAAGCAAGCGAAGTGCTGCCCCTCTGAAGCCTTGACAACCTGCGACAGCACGACGAGATTCCTCGCATCATGACCTTCATCCGCATCATCGGCATCATCCTCATCGTGGCGGGCATCGCCGGCATCGGCACCGGCGGCTTCAGCTTCACCAAGGAAACGCACCAGGCCAAGATCGGCCCGATCGAGCTGTCGGTGAAGGAAAAGCAGGACGTGGTCTTTCCCACCTGGGCCAGCGTGGCCGTGATCGTGGTGGGCGGCGCGCTGCTGGTGTTCGGCGGCAAGAAGCGCTGACGAAGGGCTGAAGCAGCCCCGTTGCAACTCTAGGCGACGAAGTCCTGCTCGCGCAGTTCGATGGGCTTGCCGTGCGGCGTTCTGTGCGCTGCGCTGTGCCAGGCATCGCGGTAGCGCGCCAGTTCCAGTTCATTGCTCGCGCCCTTTCGGGCGACGATTTTTTCCAGCGTGGCCAGCCAGTGGTGATAGTAGGTGTCGCCCAGGTCGGCATCACCCGCCGCCTGCGCCGCGGCAATCTGCTCGGCCAGGGCCTGCGCCCACTCGGGCCAGGTGAAGAGGCCCTGGGCATGCAGCGACACGGCCATGGCGAAGGCATGGGCCTGCCAGGGCTCGTCGAACACGGGCTCGCCGTCGCCCTGCGGCATGCCGGCCAAAAGGTCCATGGGGACTGCGGTCGCTGTCATTCGCTGGCGGGCTCCAGGTAGCTTTCCCATGCGTCGATGGAAACGGTGAGGCCGGGCTGCGCATCAGCGCCCCACAGCGCCTGGCCCTCGAAGCGCACCGTGTAGAGCCATTGCGGCGCCTCGCCAATGAATTGCGCATTGGCATCGGCAAAGACGTGCGCGCCGTTCACCCGTTCGATCTGGCCGACTTTTCCCTGTGCATAGCCGGGCAGGCGGGTGTGGTGATCCACATGGGTCGCTCGGGTGCGCACCCGGTCGCCGACGGCAAAGCGGGCGGGCGCGGGGGCAGGGCGCTCGGTGGGCGAGCCCTTGGCCAGCACCTGCGGCGCGTCGGCAGCCTTCAGCACGCGCTTCACCGGGGCCGGCGCATGCAGCATGCGGCCCGCGTCGATTTCATCGGGCAGCAGCTGGCCGCGCTCGGCCATCATCTTTTCCATGGCGGCCAGCCAGACCTGGTAGTAGCTTAGCTGCGCGTAGTCGGGCAGGGTCTCGCGGGCACTGCGGCTGGCGTCGATGTTCCAGCTGCCGGTGGCGCCCATGGCCAGCGTCAGCGCCAGGGCGCGGGGCTCCCAGGCGGCATGGAAAAGGTCGCCCTCGGCTTCGGGAACGATGGTGCCGGGCATGTTGCGGCCGCCCAGGTCGGCGTGGCTGATGTAGCTCATGCATGGCTCCCCGGTTGCCGCGCCAGGCCGGTGCCGATCATCGAGTCGCGCGTCACCAGCTCGGCCAGTGCTTCCTCGCTCCAGCCCTCGGTGCCTTCGGGTCGGCGCGGAATGACCAGGTAGCGCAATTCGGCCGTCGAATCCCAGACGCGGATGGCGGTGGAGGCGGGCAGCTGCACGCCGAACTCGGCCAGCACGCCGCGCGGGTCGCGCACGGCGCGCGAGCGGTAGGGCGCGCTCTTGTACCAGGTGGGCGGCAGGCCCAGCACCGGCCAGGGGTAGCAGCTGCACAGGGTGCACACGACCATGTGGTGCTGGTCCTCGTCATTGAAGACCGCCACCATGTGCTCGCCCTGGCGGCCGGTAAAACCCAGCGAGGCAATGGCGGCCGATGCGTCCTGCGCGAGCCAATCGGCAAAGGCCGGGTCGCTCCAAGCGCGGGCCACCACGCGGGCGCCGTTGCGCGGGCCGATCTTCGTCTGGTAGGTGTCGATCAGCACGTCGAGCGCGGCCGGATCGATGTAGCCCTTTTGCGTGAGCACGGTTTCCAGCGCGCGGACGCGAAGGTCCATGGGGCCGATGTCGCTGTGGTCATGATCGTGGTCATGGCCATGCGGGTGAGGGTGGTGGTGGTCGTCGTGCTCGTGCGCCATGCTGCGATCCTAGGCGCGGGGGCAAACCCTGTGCAAGCCCCGGGCCTGTGCTTTCAGAATGGCTTGCATTGCCACTCACGCATCGCCAGGCCATGCGCCATTCACGCATCTCCCGTCGCCAGTTCAATCTTTCGGTCGCTGCGGGCGCGGCCAGCATCTGCGCGCCGGCGCTGGGACAGGGCAGCTGGCCGTCCAAGCCGGTGCGCATCGTCGTGCCCTACACGCCCGGCGGCTTCACCGACCAGATGGCGCGGCTGGTGCAGCCTGGCCTGCAGGCGCGCCTGGGCCAGCCGGTGGTGATCGACAACAAGCCCGGCGCCAACAGCCTGATCGGCGTGGACGCGGTGGCCAAGTCGCCGCCGGATGGCAGCACCTTCGGCGTTGTGATCGCAGCCTACGCGGCCAATACGACCCTGTACCCCAAGCTGCCCTACGACCCGGCCAAGGACCTGATGGGCGTGTCGCTGATGGGTGTGTCGCCGCTGCTCGCGGCGGTCAACAACGAGGCGCCCTTTAAGACCGCCACCGAGCTCATCGACTATGCGCGGGCCCATCCGGGCAAGGTGAGCTTCGGTTCGTCGGGCAACGGCTCGGCCGCGCACCTGACCACCGAACTCTGGAAGGCGCAGACGCGCACCTTCATGGTCCACGTGCCGTACCGCGGCGCCGTGCCGGCGCTCACGGACCTGCTGGGCGGGCAGATCCAGCTCTTCTTCGATGCGCCCACGGGCCTCATCAACCAGGGCAAGGCGGGCAAGGTGCGCCTGATCGGCGTGGCCGGCGACCGGCGCCTGCCGGTGCTGCCGCAGGTGCCCACCTTCATCGAGCAGGGCTTCGCCAATTTCACCGGCAGCACCTGGGCGGGCATGCTCGCGCCGGCAGGCACGCCCGCGGAGATCGTGCAGCGCATGTCGGAAGAGGTGGCGCGCATCATCCGCAGCGACGAGACGCGCGCCAGGCTCGACGCCATGGGCACCTTCGGCGCAGGCAGCACGCCCAAAGAGTTCGACGCCTTCATTGCCGCGGAAACGCGCAAGTGGGGCGACGTGATCCGCACCGCCGGGGTGAAGCTGGACTGACCAGCCTGTCCGCGGATGAAGTCATGGCGCGCGGCGTGCCGGGCGTGGTGTCGCCAACGGGAACGCCACCGAACTGAATTTCCTGCAACATCGACCGACCACCAAGAAGGAAGGAAGACGCCCTTGAAAACCCGCATCACCGAACTCTTCGGCATCCGCCACCCGATCATCCAGGGCGGCATGCACTATGTCGGCTTTGCCGAACTGGCAGCGGCCGTCTCCAATGCCGGCGGCCTGGGGATCATCACCGGCCTGACGCAGAAGACGCCCGAACTGCTGGCCCGCGAGATCGCCCGCTGCCGCGAGATGACCGACAAGCCCTTCGGCGTGAACCTCACTTTCCTGCCGACCTTCTCGGCGCCGCCGTATCCCGAGTACATCGCCGCCATCGTCGAAGGCGGCATCAAGGCGGTGGAAACCGCAGGCCGCAGCCCCGAGGCCTACATGCCGGCGCTCAAGGCCGCGGGCATCAAGGTGATCCACAAGTGCACCTCGGTGCGCCATGCCCTGAAGGCCGAGCGCATCGGCTGCGACGCGGTGAGCGTGGACGGCTTCGAATGCGGCGGCCACCCCGGCGAGGACGATGTGCCCAACATGATCCTGCTGCCGCGCGCCGCCGAAGAACTCAAGATTCCCTTCGTTGCCTCGGGCGGCATGGCCGATGGCCGCAGCCTGGTGGCTGCGCTCGCGCTGGGCGCGGACGGCATGAACATGGGGACGCGCTTCATTGCCACCAAAGAGGCGCCAGTGCACGAGAACGTCAAGCAGGCGATCGTCAATGCATCGGAACTCGATACGCGCCTCATCATGCGTTCGCTGCGCAACACCGAGCGCGTCATCAACAACGCCGGCGTCGAGCGGCTGCTGGAGATCGAGCGCGAAAAGGGCGACGCGCTGAAGATCGAAGACATCATCGACCAGGTCGCCGGCATCTACCCGAAGGTGATGACCGAAGGCCACATGGACGCCGGCGCCTGGAGCTGCGGCATGGTGGCCGGCTTGATCAACGACGTGCCCAGCTGCGCCGAGCTGATCGACCGCATCATGGCGCAGGCACGCGAACTCATCGCGCAGCGCCTGTCGGGCATGCTGGCCGACTGAAGCGGCCCCGGCCCTCGCGCCCTTACATCGACGCTTCGAGCATCGCGCGATAGTCCTCGCGCGAGGCCAGCCGCGGGTTGGTCTTGTGGCAGTGGTCGGCCATGGCGCCGTCGATGATGCCCTCGAACATGCCGGGCGCAACGCCCATCTCGGCCAGGCCCTTGGGCAGGCCCAGGCGCGCGTTCATGTCGCGAATGGCCGGGCCCAGGTCGGCGGCGCTGTCCAGGTGCATGGCCTGGGCCATGCGCTGCAGGCGCTGGTCCTTGCGCACGGATTCGGCCTCGCCGTTGAAGGCGATGACGGCCGGCAGGAACATGGCGTTGAGCGTGCCGTGGTGCAGGCGCGGGTCGATGCCGCCCAGGCTGTGGCTGAGCGAATGCACGCAGCCCAGGCCCTTCTGGAAGGCCATGGCGCCCTGCATCGAGGCGCTCATCAGATTCAGCCGCGCCTCGCGGTCGCTGCCGTCCCGGGTGGCGCGCTCGATGTGGCCCCAGGCGCGCTCCAGGCCGTCCAGCGCGATGCCGTCGGCCGGCGGGTTGAAGGCGGCCGACATGAAGGTCTCCATGCAGTGCGCGATGGCGTCCATGCCGGTGGCAGCCGTCAGGCGCGGCGGCAGGCCGAGCGTGAGTTCCGGGTCGCAGATGGCGGCCTTGGGCATGATGTTCCAGCTGTGGAAGCCCAGCTTGCGGTGGTCGTCGACGATGACGATGGCGCCGCGCGCCACCTCGCTGCCGGTGCCGGCCGTGGTGGGCACGGCGATGAGCGGCGCCGCCCGCTCGGTGATCTTGGGCGAGCCGCCTTCGATGGTGGCGTAGGTCTTCAGCGGCCCCTCGTGCGTGGCGGCAATGGCCACGCCCTTGGCGCAGTCGATGGCCGAGCCGCCGCCCACGGCCACCAGGCCGTCGCAGCGCTGGCTGCGGTACACCTCCACGGCGGCGCGCACCGCGGCCTCGGTGGGGTTGGAGGGCGTCTGGTCGAACACCGCCACCTCCAGGTCGGCCAGCGCGTCCAGCGCTTTTTGCAGCACGCCGGCCGCGCGCACGCCGGCATCGGTGACGATGAGCGGGCGGTTGATGCCGACGCGGGCGCATTCGCTGCTGAGCAGGCGAATGGCACCGAACTCGAACTGGACTTGGGTCAGGTATTGGATGAGCGCCATGGTGGGGTCTTCGTCGGGGAGGCTACGATTGGAAGCCGCCCAATCTAGCAAATCCGAATGCGGCGGCGCATGAACAAAACCCTTGACCCTGCGCACCGAGGTCGCCAGGGGGACAGCCGCAACCGCCCCGCACATCAATCATTCCCCGCCAGTGAAAGCCCCATCCCTCAATCCGAAGATGGCCGGCGTGGTCGAGCGCATGGAGCGCGCCGGCCATCCGCCCCTGTACACGCTCAGCCCGCAAGAGGCGCGCGCGTCCTACGAAAAAGCCGCCGGCGTGCTCGAAGTGCCGCGTCCGCCGCTGGCACGGGTGGAAGACCACGAGGTGGCCGCGCGCGATGGCGCCCGGCTGCCCATTCGCCTCTATGCGCCGTCGAACGAGCGCCTGCCGGTGCTGCTGTACTTCCATGGCGGCGGCTTCACCATCGGCAGCATTGCCACGCACGACACGCTGTGCCGGGTGCTCGCCCACAAGTCCGGCTGCGCCGTGGTGTCGCTGGACTACCGGCTGGCACCGGAGCATCGCTTTCCCACCGCGCACAACGATGCGTGGGATGCCTTCGGCTTCGTGGCCCGGCAGGGCGCGGAGTTCGGCCTCGACGCGTCGCGCATGGCCGTGGGCGGCGACAGCGCCGGCGGCACGCTGGCCGCGGCCTGCGCCATCCAGGCGCGCGACCAGGGCCTGCCGCTGGCCTTGCAGATGCTCTTCTATCCCGGCACCACCGCCCACCAGGACACCGATTCGCACCGCCTGCTGGCCGATGCGCCGCTGCTGCAGGCGCCGCTGATCGACTTCTTCTTCGGCCAGTACATTCCCGAGCACGCCCAGCGCGACGACTGGCGCTTCGCTCCCTTGCTGGCCGACGACGTGGAAGGCGTGGCCCCCGCCTGGATCGGCCTGGCCGAGGTCGATCCGCTGGTGGACGAGGGCATTGCCTATGCCGACAAGCTGCGCGCTGCCGGCGTGCCGGTGGACCTGGAGATCTACCGCGGCGTGACCCACGAGTTCATCAAGATGGGCCGCGCCGTTCCCGAAGCCCTGCAGGCGCACGCCGACGCGGCGCGCGCACTGAATGAAGCCCTGACACCATGAAAACCTTCGAACCCAACGCCCCCCGCCAGCGTTCCGACTTCCGCTTCTTCCACCGCCTGCGGGTGCGCTGGGCCGAGGTGGACATGCAGAAGATCGTCTTCAACGCCCACTACCTGATGTACTTCGACACGGCCGTGGCCGACTACTGGCGCGAGCTCGCCTTGCCCTACGAGGAGTCGATGCACGCGCTGGAAGGCGACCTGTACGTGCGCAAGGCCACGGTGGACTTCCACGCCTCGGGCCGGGTGGACGACGTGCTGGACGTGGCCATGCGCTGCGCGCGCATCGGCAACTCGTCCATCCTGTTCGAGGGCGCGCTGTTCCGCGGGGACCAGTTCCTGGTGGGCTGCGACCTGGTCTACGTCTTTGCCGACCCGGCCACCCAGACCTCGCGCCCGGTGCCGCCGGCCCTGCGCGAGACGCTGGCGGCCTACGAGGCGGGCGAGGCCATGTGCACGCTGCAGGCCGGCAGCTGGGACGAGCTGGGCGAGGGCGCATCGGCCCTGCGCCGCCAGGTCTTCATCGAGGAGCAGTCCATTCCCGCCGAGCTCGAATGGGACGAGGCGGATGCCACCGCCGTGCACGGCGTGGCCCGCAACCGGCTGGGGCAGGTGGTGGCCACCGGGCGCCTGCTGCGCGATGCGGCGCACCCCGGCACCGCACGCATCGGCCGCGTGGCGGTCCATCGCGTGCTGCGCGGCGAGGGCTGGGGCGAGCGCGTGATGCGCCTGCTCGAAGACGCCGCCCGGGCGCGCGGCGACAGCGAGGTGCGCCTGCATGCGCAGCGCAGCGCCGAACGCTTCTACGACCGCCTGGGCTACGCGCCCTGCGGCGAGCCCTTCGTGGAGGCCGGCATCCCGCACGTGGAAATGCGCCGCTCGCTCAGGGACTGAACGGCAGCCACGCTTTGGTGTCCGGCTCGACGCCTGCGGGCCCGCACGACAGAATGCGGCGGGCGCCCGGCAACCGCCGGGCTCCTTCGTTCAACCCAATGTAGGGAGCATTCGAATGTTGTTGCAGACGATCCAACGCAGCTGGTGGGTTCTGGCGATCTATGGCGTGATCTCCATCCTGTTCGGCATCGGTGCCGTGGTGTGGCCGCTGACCACCGCGCTGGCCCTGGCCTGGGCCTTCGGGGTGATGGCGCTGGCCGAAGGCGTGACCAGCGCGATTGCCCTGTTCGACAAGAACTCCCCCATTCCCAAGGGCTGGCTGGCCCTGTACGCGCTGGCCTCGATCGCGTTCGGCATCGTGGCCGTCATCTTCCCGGGGGCCGTGGCGGGCGTGCTGCTGCTGTTCCTGGCCGCGTGGCTGGTGGTGGGCGGCATCTATCGCATCGTGTTCGCGGTGCGGGTGCGCAAGCAGATCGAGGGCGAGTGGTGGATCGGCCTGAGCGGGCTGCTGTCCATCGTGCTGGGGGTGCTGTTCTTCGCCTACCCGGCCGCCGGCCTGGTGTCCGTCACGGTGTGGATCGGCGCCTTCGTGCTGCTCTACGGCGTGTTCCAGCTCATGGCCGCGCTGCGCGTGCGCAAGCTGGGCGCCGCGCTGCCGCCCAGGTAGGCTGCCGCGCAGGTTTCACAATCGAGGGCTCGACCCGATCGCCCGAAACCTCTCATGAACCTGCGCACCAAGATCGTCGCCCTGGCCGTCGCGCCGCTGCTGGTGGCGCTGGTGCTCGTGGCCCTGGCGGTGCGCCACCAGGAGCGCGAGCTGGCCCGGCGCGAGCAGACCCTGTTCGAGGAAGCTGCCATGGCGCAGCACCGCAACGAGCTGCGCAGCTACGTCGAGCTGGCCATGAGCACCGTGCGGCCGCTCTATGACGCCGGGCTGGACGACGAAGCCACGCGCGCCGAGGCGCTGCGCCGCCTGTCCGCGCTGGACTACGGCGACAACGGCTACTTCTTCGTCTACGACCTGCAGGGGCGCGCCCTCATGCATTCGCGCCAGGCCGAACTGGTCGGGCAGAACCTGTGGGAACTGCGCGACGAGCAGGGCCGCTTCACCATCCAGGACCTGATCGGCCAGGCCAAGGCCGGCGGCGGGTACGTGGAATACCAGTGGCAAAAGCCCTCCAGTGCGCAGACCGCGCCCAAGCTCGGCTACGTGATCGCGCTGCCGCGCTGGAACTGGATGGTCGGCACGGGCCTGTACCTGGACGACATCCACGGCGTGATGCGGACGCTGGACCGGCAGATGAACTCCAATGTGGCGACCACCATGCTGTGGATTGCCGGCATTGCGGCGCTCGGCATCGGCGTGGTGAGCGCCGGCGGCCTCGCGCTCAACCTCAGCGAGCACCGCGTGGCCGAAGCCAAGCTGCGGCTGCTGGCCCGCCAGGTGGTGCAGTCGCAGGAGGACGAGCGCGGGCACCTCGCGCGCGAACTGCACGACGGCACCAGCCAGACGCTGGTGTCGGCCAAGCTGCTGATCGAGTCGGCGGTCGATGCGCTGCAGCGCGCCCGGCAGCCTGCGCCGCCCACCCTGGGCAAGGCCCTGGAGCGGCTCAACCAGTCGCTGGCCGAGGTGCGGCGCATCTCGCACCGGCTGCGGCCGGCCCTGCTCGACACGCTGGGCCTGCCGGCGGCACTGGAGCGCCTGGGCGCCGAATTCGGGGAAGAGGGCGGGGCGGCCGTGGCCGTCACCGTGCAGGGCGATGCGCGCGAGCTGCCCGAAGACGTCAAGACCGCGCTGTTCCGCGTGACGCAGGAGGCGCTGACCAATGTGCGCAAGCATTCGAAGGCGGGGCAGGTGCGCGTGGAGCTGACCTTCGAGGAACGCAGCGTGCGGCTGGACATCGGCGACGACGGCGCGGGCTTCGACGTGGAGGCCACGCAGCTCGATCCGCAGCGCGGCATCGGCCTGCGCAACATGCGTGAGCGCATCGCGGCTATCGGCGGGCGGCTGTCCATCCATTCGAGCGCGGGCCATGGCACCCGCATTGCCGCGGCCGTGCCGACGCCCGCGCTGGAGGCTGCATGACGAGTGCCGTGGTGCGCCTCTTCCTGGTCGACGACCATCCGCTGGTCCGCGACGGCCTGCGCGCGCGGCTGGATCCGCTGCCGGGCATCCAGATCGTCGGCGAGGCCGGCAGCGGCGCCGAAGCCCTGGCGGCCCTTCCGGCGCTGAAGCCGCACCTGGTGCTGGCCGACGTGGGCATGAAGGGCATGAACGGCATCGAACTGGCCGCCGCGCTGCATGCGCAGCACAGCGACGTGCGGGTGGTGATGCTCAGCATGTACGACAACCCCGAGTACGTGCAGCAGGCGCTGCAGGCCGGCGCGCGCGGCTATGTGCTCAAGGACGCGCCGGCCGAGGAGATCGTCGCCGCCATCGAAGCGGTGGCGGCGGGCGGCACCTTCCTCAGCCCGGCAGTGTCGCAGCGCCTCTTTCGCAACCAGGCGCCGCGTCCGCTGCTCACGCCGCGCGAAGGCGAGATCCTGTCGGCCCTGGGGCGCGGCGAGTCGAGCAAGCAGATCGCCCGCACCCTGGGCCTGAGCGTGCGGACCGTGGAGGCGCACCGCCAGAGCATCAAGCGCAGGCTGGGCATCGAAGGTCAGGCGGAGCTCATCAAGTACGCGGTGGAGCACGCGCGGCGCTTCGGCTCCGAGCAGTCCTAGGGTTATCCCTTAAGCATTCCCGCGTGGGCCACCCACGCGGTGAGACGGATGCCTTCGGCTGACCGGATCGCGACACTCCCCGGGGTTCGCGTCCCAAGGAGACATCCGCATGCACAACATCCGCCGCCACCTGGTGTGGCTTGTCGTGGCCGTCGTCGGCGCCTTCGCGCTGGGCACGGTGGCCCTGGCACGCGGCGAAGCCATCAGCGCCCTCTGGGTCGTGGCTGCCGCCGTCTGCACCTACCTGATCGCCTACCGCTACTACAGCCTGTTCATTGCCGAACGCGTGCTGGGGCTGGACGGCCAGCGCAAGACCCCGGCGCACCGCCACAACGACGGCCTGGACTATGTGCCGACCGACAAGAACGTGCTGTTCGGCCATCACTTCGCGGCCATCGCGGGCGCGGGCCCGCTGGTGGGGCCGGTGCTGGCGGCGCAGATGGGCTACCTGCCAGGTCTGCTGTGGATCCTGGCCGGCGTGGTGTTCGCCGGCGCTGTGCAGGACTTCATTGTGCTGTTCATCTCCACGCGGCGCGACGGGCGCTCGCTGGGCGATTTGATCAAGCAGGAGATGGGCGCGGTGCCGGGCATGATCGCGCTGTTCGGCACCTTCATGATCATGATCATCATCCTGGCGGTGCTGGCCCTGATCGTGGTGAAGGCGCTGGCCGAGTCGCCCTGGGGCACCTTCACGGTGGCCGCGACGATTCCGGTGGCGGTGTTCATGGGCGTGTACCTGCGCTACATCCGCCCCGGGCGCATCGGCGAGATCTCCGTCATCGGCTTCGTGCTGCTGATGCTGGCCATCTTCGGCGGCCAGGCCGTGGCGGCCAGCCCGACCTGGGGCCCGATGTTCACCTTCGACGGCAAGACGCTGACGTGGCTGCTGATCAGCTACGGCTTCATCGCCGCCAGCCTGCCGGTGTGGCTGCTGCTGGCACCGCGCGACTATCTCTCCACCTTCCTGAAGATCGGCACCATCGTCGCGCTGGCCATCGGCATCGTGTTCGTGGCCCCGCCGCTGCAGATGCCGGCGCTCACGCAATTCGCGCAGGGCAACGGGCCGGTGTGGTCGGGCAACCTGTTTCCCTTCCTGTTCATCACCATCGCCTGCGGCGCGGTGTCGGGCTTTCACGCGCTCATTTCCTCGGGTACCACGCCCAAGATGCTGGACAACGAGCGCCACGCGCGCTTCATCGGCTACGGCGGCATGCTGGCCGAATCCTTCGTGGCCGTGATGGCGCTGGTGGCGGCGTCCTGCATCGAGCCGGGGGTGTACTTCGCCATGAACAGCCCGGCCGCGCTGGTGGGCAGCACGCCGGACGCGGTGGCACACGCCATCTCCACCTGGGGCTTCGTGGTCACGCCCGAGATGCTGGTGCAAACCGCCAAGGACGTGGGCGAGAGCACCATCCTCGGCCGCGCGGGCGGCGCGCCCACGCTGGCCGTGGGCATGGCGCACATCCTGCACCAAGTGGTGGGCGGCCAGGCCATGATGGCTTTCTGGTACCACTTCGCCATCCTGTTCGAAGCGCTGTTCATCCTCACGGCCGTGGACGCCGGCACGCGCGCCGGCCGCTTCATGCTGCAGGACCTGCTGGGCAGCTTCGTGCCGGCGCTCAAGCGCACCGATTCCTTCGTCGCCAACCTGCTGGCCACCTTCCTGTGCGTGGCGGCCTGGGGCTACTTCCTGTACCAGGGCGTGGTCGATCCGCTGGGCGGCATCAACACGCTGTGGCCGCTGTTCGGCATCTCCAACCAGATGCTGGCCGCGGTGGCACTGATGCTGGGCGTGGTGGTGCTCTACCGCATGAAGCGCGAGCGCTACGCCTGGGTGGCCATCGCCCCGGCCATCTGGCTGCTGGTGTGCACGCTGACGGCGGGCTGGCAGAAGATCTTCTCGGCCGATCCGAAGGTGGGCTTCCTCTCGCATGCGGCCAAGTACGCCGATGCGCTGGAAAAGGGCGTGCTGCTCGCACCGGCCAAGACGCCCGAGGCCATGTCCCGCATCGTCTTCAACGACCGCCTCGATGCGGCGCTGTGCGGCCTGTTCATCTTCGTGGTGCTGAGCGTGCTGGTGTACACGGTGCGCAGCGTGATGGCGGCCAAGGCCTCGGCCAAGCCGACCGCGCGCGAGACGCCTTTCGAGCCGGCGGCCGCGGCATGAGCTTCGGCGCGTCCCTGCCCGAGGCCGGGCGCTACCTGACCCGCTCGCTGGCGCAGTCGCTGCGCCTGATGGTGGGCCTGCCGGACTACGACGCCTACCTGAGCCACATGGAGCGCACCCATCCGGACCAGACCCCGATGAGCTACGAGGCCTTCTTCCGGGAGCGGCAGGAGGCCCGCTACGGCAGCGGGCGCGGGCGCTGCTGCTGAATAGAAAAGCTCAGATGTCCTCGAGCAGCGCGTAGGGCAGGGGCTGCACCGTCAGCGCGGCACCATCGGGCCCGCCGGCATGCAAGGGCCCGGCCTGCAGCGCCGCGATCTGCATCGACACCAGCGCGCTCCACGAACCATCGGGCGCCCGGGCCGCCTGCACCACCGTGCCCACCGGCTGCTCGGCATCGCTCGCGGCAAACACTTCCTGGCCCGCGGCCACGGCCTGCTCGGCCTGCATCACGTAGGTGCGGCGCTTGAGGGTGCCGCGGAACTGGCTGCGCGCCACCACCTCCTGGCCGGGGTAGCAGCCCTTCTTGAAGTTGACGCCGCCGACGGACTCGTAGTTGAGCATCTGCGGCACGAAGGCATCGAGCACCGGCGTGGTGAGCGTGGCCACGCCGCTGCGCACCTCGCCCCATTGCCACAGGGCCGGATCGAGTTCGGGCCCGACCGGGGCGGGCGTGCCCACCGGGGCGATCCAGAGCGCACGTGCCACGCCGTCGGCCGGGTAGAGCGACACCACATGGGCCGCGCCCTTCACGCTGCGGCGCCATGGCGTGGCGGTGGCCTCGATGTCGTTGGCCGCCAGCGCATCGCCGGCCAGGCCGTACAGCACGAACTCGGCGCTGGCGTCGCGCAGCTTGGCCTTGGCGCGCAGCACGTACATCGACAGGCGCTTGAGCGTGGCGGCCAGGATGTCCTGGCTGCACACCAGCAGGATGGTCTCGGGCTCGGGCCGGATGCCGACAAAGCTGGCGATCATGCGGCCCTTGGCGGTGCACAGCGCGGCGAGCCGTGCCTGGGAGCCGTCCAGCAGCGAAAAGTCCTGCGTCAGCTGGCCGTGGAGAAAGCTGGCGGCGTCGGGGCCGACGGCCGCGATCACGCCGAGGTGGGGCAGGGCGCAGGTCCCGCCGGGAAGCACAGGGGCTGGTGTGGTCATTGCGTGAATTATCATGGGCCACTCCCTTTCCAGCCGGAGCGAAGGGCCTTGCGGCAACCGCGCCCCGGTTGCCCTCAGACTGCCTGCCGATTCGCTCACCCATCCCACAGACGTGCGCCGTTTCTTCCTCACCATCTTCTTCCTGGCTTCGTTCGTAGCCCTGGGCGCAGGCGCCTGGGGCCTGTGGTGGCTGCACCAGCCGCTGAAGATGAACGCCGCCAGCGTGGACCTGCCGGTGGAGCCCGGCACCACGCCGCGCGGCGTGGCGCAGCTGGTGGCCGACGCGGGCGTGGACGTGCCGCCGCCGCTTCTGTACTGGTGGTTCCGCCTATCGGGGCAAGACCGGCAGATTCGCGCCGGCAGCTACGAGATCGAGCGCGGCGTCACGCCCAAGACGCTCCTGAGCATCCTGGTGCGCGGCGAGGAAGCCACCCGCAGCCTGGTGCTGGTGGAAGGCTGGAACTTCCGGCAGGTGCGCGCCGCCCTGGCCAAGGCCGACCAGCTCAAGCCGGAAACCGTGGGCGAGTCCGACGAAGCGCTGATGGCAAAGCTGGGCCGCCCGGGGGTGGCGCCGGAAGGGCGCTTCTTCCCCGACACCTACACCTATTCCAAGGGCTCGACCGACGTGGCGCTGCTGCAGCGCGCCATGCGGGCCATGGACCGCCACCTGGACGCCGCCTGGTCCGCCCGGGCCCCCGATCTGCCGCTGAAAACGGCCGATGAGGCGCTGATTCTGGCGAGCATTGTCGAAAAGGAGACAGGCAAGCCCGCCGACCGGCCCGAAATCGCCGCCGTCTTCATCAACCGCCTGCGCATCGGCATGCCCCTGCAGACCGACCCGACCGTCATCTACGGCATGGGCCCCAGCTTCGACGGCAACCTGCGCAAGAAAGACCTGCAGACCGACACGCCCTGGAACACCTACCTGCGCGGCGGCCTGCCGCCCACGCCCATCGCCATGCCGGGCAAGGCGGCGCTGCTGGCGGCGGTGCAGCCGGCGCAGAGCAAGTCGCTGTACTTCGTGTCGCGCGGCGACGGCAGCAGCCATTTCTCCAGCTCGCTCGACGAGCACAACCGGGCGGTCAACCGCTACCAAAGGGGCATCAAGCAGTGAGTCGCGGCAGCTTCTTCCTGAGCCTGGAAGGCATCGACGGTGCCGGCAAATCCAGCCACCTCGACGCCATCGAGGCGCTGCTGCGCGCCCAGGGCCGCGTCGTCACCCGCACCCGCGAGCCGGGCGGCACGCCGCTGGCCGAGCAGCTGCGCGAGATGATCCTGAAGCAGCCGATGGACCCGCTCACCGAATCGCTGCTGGTGTTCGCCGCGCGGCGCGACCACATCGTGCAGGTGATCGAGCCGGCGCTGGCCCGCGGCGAGGTGGTGCTGTGCGACCGTTTTACCGACGCCACCTTCGCCTACCAGGGCGGCGGGCGCGGCTTCGACGCCCAGGTGCTGGCCACGCTGGAGCAGTGGGCCCAGGCGCGGCCCGAACAAGGCAAGCTGCTGCAGCCCGACCTCACCCTGTGGTTCGACCTGCCGCCCGAAGTGGCGGCGGCGCGCCTGGCCGATGCCCGCACGCCCGACAAGTTCGAGGCGCAGTCGGCCGATTTCTTCCGCCGCGTGGCATCGGGCTACGCCAAGCGCGCGGCGGCCGACCCGTCGCGCTTCGTGCTCATCGATGCCAACCGCACGCGCGAAGAGGTCTGGACGCAGGTGGCGCAAGCCCTGCAGAAGCGGGGCATCGGCGCATGACGACGGGCGTGGATTCATCGAGCTGGCTGGCGGCGCCGCTGCAAGACCTGTTGAAGCAGCGCGGCCACGCCTGGCTGCTGCAAGGCCCCTCGGGCCTGGGCCAGTACGAACTGGCGCTGGCCCTGGCATCGGCCTGGCTCTGCGAAAACCCCACGCCGCACGGCGCCTGCGGCCAGTGCCCGAGCTGCCACGCGATCGAGGTGCACACCCATGCCGACCTGTGCGTGCTGATGCCCGAAGTGGCCATGCTCGAGCTGGGCTGGCCGCTGGACGAGAAGACGCAGGCCGACCTGGACGACAAGAAGCGCAAGCCCAGCAAGGAGATCCGCGTGGAAGCCATGCGCGATGCCGTGGCCTTCGCCCAGCGCACCAACGCCCGCGGCCGCGGCAAGGTGGTGCTGGTGTACCCGGCCGAGCGCATGAACAACGTCACCGCCAACACGCTGCTCAAGACGCTGGAAGAACCGGTGGGCGACGTGCGCTTCGTGCTGGCCAGCGAGGCCGCCTGGCAGCTGCTGCCCACCATCCGCAGCCGCTGCCTGGGCTACACCATGCCCTGGCCAGAACCCGCCGAGGCGCAGGCCTGGCTGGTCGGGCAGGGCGTGCCGGCCCCCG
>NZ_BCUU01000077.1 GCF_001591385.1 Variovorax soli NBRC 106424 | reverse complement strand
CCCGGCGGGTCGATGCGGGCGCTGCATGCCCCCACCCCGACCCTCCCCCAGCGGGGGAGGGAGCCAGCCAGGATTACTGATAGCCCTTGGGGAACGGGTCCGGCTTGATGAGTTCGGGCGACTCCGCCACCACCTTGAAGGTGCCGTCCGGCTGGCCCTGGGCAATGCGCGACTTGCTCCACAGGTGGTGGTTGGCATCCAGCTTCACGTAGCCCTCGGGCGCGGTCTTCAGCTCGATGCCGGGCGAAGCGGCCACCACCTTGTCGATGTCGAAGCTGCCGGCCTTTTCCACCGCGGCCTTCCACAGCCAGGGGCCGAGGTAGCCGGCCTGCGTCACGTCGCCGATTACCGCATCCTTGCCGTACTTGGCCTTGAAGGCCGCCACGAAGGCCTTGTTGTTGGCGTTGTCCAGCGTCTGGAAGTACTTCATCGAGGAATAGAAGCCGGCGAAGTTCTCGCCGCCCACGCCGGTCATCTCGTCCTCCGTCACCGACAGGGTCAAGAGGAACTGCTTGTCGCCGGTGATGCCCGCGGCCTTGAGCTGCTTGTAGAAGGCCACGTTCGAGCCGCCCACCACCGCCGCGAAGATGCAGTCGGGCTTGGCCACCTTGATCTTGTTGATCAGCGAGTTGAAGTTGGTGTGGCCCAGCGGGTAGTACTCCTCGCCCTTCACGGTGCCCAGCTTGCCCACCGTCTCGATGTGCTTGCGCGCGATCTTCATCGAGGTGCGCGGCCAGATGTAGTCGGAGCCCACCAGGAAGAAGGTCTTGGCCTTCTTCTCCTTGGCGCCCCAGTCCAGGCCCCAGATGATCTGCTGCGTGGCCTCCTGGCCGGTGTAGATCACGTTCTTGCTCTGCTCCAGGCCTTCGTAGAAGGTGGGGTAGTACAAGAGGCCGTTTTCCTTCTCGAAGATCGGCAGCACCGCCTTGCGCGATGCGCTGGTCCAGCAGCCGAACACGCAGGCCACGCGGTCGTTCACCAGCAGCTTCTTGCTCTTTTCCGCAAAGGTGGGCCAGTCGGAGGCGCCGTCTTCCTTGATGACCTTGATCTTGCGGCCCAGGATGCCGCCCATGGCGTTGATCTGGTCGATGGCCAGCTGCTCGGCCTGGATCGAACCGGTTTCCGAAATCGCCATGGTGCCGCTGGACGAATGCAGCTGGCCCACCGTGACTTCGGTGTCGGTCACCGCCAGCTTGGTGGTGTTGACCTTGGCGGTGGGCGGCGTCTGCGCCATGGCCAGGCCGCCCAGGCCCAGGGCCGGCAGGGCTGCAGCGCCCTGCAGCAGCTTGCGGCGGCGAAGGTCGAGCAGTGATTTCGCAGGATCGGAAGAACCGGGCATCGAAGACTCCATGCAGTTATGAAGGGGGCGCGCTGCACCATCGCAGTGCGGTCTTGTGGTGCGGCGAAGCACCATGTCCGCCAATGTAGGAAGCGCGCTGCGTACGCCGAATACGTCATTCAACGTAGCGCGCCGCTCGGCCCCGGGCGCCAGACTTCGCCAGCCAGCCTGCGCCGCACGCGCAGAGGACCGGTTCTTGCAGTGGCCAGGGCCTGTCCATGTCCGGGCCCGTTGCACGCCATGTCCTCCACCCTTCCAGGCCAGAAGATCTTCCGCATCCGGCGCGACTACAACGCCTGGGTCGCCAACGAGACCCTGGAGGACTACGCCCTGCGCTACACGCCGCGCAGCTTTCGCAAGTGGTCGGAGTTCCGCGTGGCCAACGCCGCCTTCGGCGCCACTTCCTTCCTGGCACTGGAGGCCATCGGCGGCTCCATCGCCCTGTCGTACGGCTTCACCAACGCACTGTGGGCGATCCTGGTGGTGGGGCTCATCACCTTTCTCACCGGCCTGCCCATTTCCTACTACGCAGCGCGGCACGGCGTGGACATGGACCTGCTGACCCGCGGCGCCGGCTTCGGCTACCTGGGCTCCACCATCACCTCGCTCATCTACGCGAGCTTCACCTTCATCTTCTTCGCGCTGGAGGCGGCGATCCTGGCGCTGGCGGTGCAGATGTACGTGGACTGGCCGCTGCCGGTGCTGTATCTGCTCTCCTCGCTCGTGATCATTCCGCTGGTGATGCGCGGCATCACGATGATCTCGGGGCTGCAGCTGTGGACGCAGCCGATCTGGATCGTGCTGTTCTTCCTGCCCTTCCTGGCCGTCCTGGCCGGGCACCCGCGGCTCTATGCGGACTTCACCACCCTGGTGGGCCGGGTGTCGGGCACCAGCGGCTTCCATCCGCTGATGTTCGGTGCCGGGGCCACGGTGGCTTTTTCGCTGGTGGTGCAGATCGGCGAGCAGGTGGATTACCTGCGCTTTCTGCCCGAGAAGACGCCCGAGAACCGCGTGCGCTGGTGGACCGCGGTGCTGGTGGCCGGCCCGGGCTGGATCGTGCCGGGCATGCTCAAGATGCTGGGCGGGGCCTTCCTCGCCTTCCTGGCGCTGCAGCACGAGATCCCGCCCGAGCATGCGGTGGAGCCCACCCGGATGTACCTGGCCGGCTTCGCCTATGTACTGCAGGACCCGGTGTGGGTGCTGGCCATCACCACCTTGTTCGTGGTGGTCTCGCAGATGAAGATCAACCTGACCAACGCCTACGCCGGCTCGCTGGCCTGGTCGAACTTCTTCGCGCGGCTCACGCACAGCCATCCGGGGCGGGTGGTGTGGCTGGTGTTCAACGTGCTGATCGCGGTGCTGCTCATGACGCTGGGCGTGTTCGGCGCGCTGGAGCGGGTGCTGGGGCTGTACAGCAACATTGCCATCGCCTGGGTGGGCGCGCTGGTGGCCGACCTGGTCATCAACAAGCCGCTGGGCTTCTCGCCGAAGACGGTCGAGTTCAAGCGCGCGCACCTGTACGACCTCAACCCGGTGGGGCTGGTGTCGATGGTGGTGGCCGCGGGCGCGGCCATCGTGGCCTACGCCGGGCTGCTGGGCGAATGGGCGCAGGCCTTCTCCTCCTTCATCGCGCTGGCAGTGGCCATGCTGGTCTCGCCACTGCTGGCCTGGTACACGCGCGGGCGCTACTACCTGGCGCGCACCGACGTGCAGCGCTGGACGCCGGGCGAGGTGGTGTGCTGCTCGGTCTGCGAGAACCGCTTCGAGTCGGAGGACATGGCCTGGTGCCCGGCCTACGGCGCGCCGATCTGCTCGCTGTGCTGCACGCTCGAGTCGCGCTGCCACGACCGCTGCAAGACCGACTCGCGCGCGGCCGAGCAGATCAGCCGCTGGCTGCGGGCCTGGCTGCCCCCGCGCATCGCCACGCGGCTGAACTTCCGGGTGGCGCACTACCTGGTGGTGGCCAGCTCGCTGGTGGCGCTGCTGGCGGGCAGCATGGCCATCGTCTATGCGCAGGAGGCCATCACCGGCAGCGGCACCGAGTTGCTGCGAACACCCTTCCTGAAGGTGTTCGCGCTGCTGTCGCTGGTGGCGGTGGTGGGGGCCTGGTGGATCGTGCTGGCCAGCGAAAGCCGGCACATGGCGCAGGACGAATCGAACCGGCACAACCACCTGCTGTCTGCCGAGATCGAGGCGCACCGGCGCACCGACGCCGCGCTGCAGGCCGCCAAGGAAGCCGCCGAAAGCGCCAACCAGGCCAAGACGCGCTACGTGGCGGGCATGACGCACGAGCTGCGCACGCCGCTCAACAGCATCCTGGGCTACTCGCAGATCCTGCTCAAGGGCGGCGCGGCCTCGCCGCCGCCGCGCGAGGCGCTGTCCACCATCCACAAGAGCGGAGAGCACATGCTGGGCCTGATCGACGGCCTGCTCGACCTCGCGCGCATCGAGGCCGGACGGCTCCAGCTGGAGCCCGCGCCGCTGGCCCTGCCCCAGTTCCTGGACGAGATCGTGCACATGGTGCGGCCGCAGGCGGAGGACAAGGGCCTGGCCTTCGTCTACACCACGCTGGGCGAGCTGCCGCCCTGGGTGCTGGCCGATGCCAAGCGGCTGCGCCAAATTTTGATCAACCTGCTGGCCAACGCGGTGCGCTTCACCGAGACCGGCACGGTGACGCTGCTGGTGGATGCCCGCCGGGAGGTGCTGCGCTTCGACGTGGTGGACACCGGCATCGGCGTGGCGCCGCAGGACCGCCAGCGCATCTTCCTGCCCTTCGAGCGCGGCGCCGGCGGCCGGCGCGCCGGCGTGCCGGGCACCGGGCTGGGGCTGACCATCACCGGGCTGCTGACCTCGCTCATGGGCGGCGAGCTGGCACTGGCCGACAGCTCGCCCCGCGGCAGCACCTTCGGCGTGCGCATCTACCTTCGCAAGGTGGCCGATCCGGGGCCGCAGATCGAAACGCGCCGCCCCATCTCGGGCTACTTCGGCCCGCGCCGCACGCTGCTGGTGGTGGACGACCAGCCGGTGCAGCGCCAGATGCTGGCCGGCATGCTGATGCCGCTGGGCTTCGACGTGCGCGAGGCCGCCAGCGGCACCGAATGCCTGGACAGCCTGCGCGAGAACCTGCCCTCGGCCATCCTGATGGACATCACCATGGACGACATGGACGGCTGGGATGCCGCGGCCCGCGTGCGCGCCGCCGGCTACACCGAGGTGCCGATCCTCATCGTCTCGGCCAACGTGTTCGAGAACCAGGCCGAGCGCCTGCGCGCCGCGGGCTGCCAGGCTTTCATCGGCAAGCCGGTGATCGAGTCGGAACTGATGGCGGTGCTGGAGCGCAACCTGGGCCTCCAATGGCTGGCGCAGCAGGTGACGCCGCCGCTGCCGCTGTCGGCGACACCGGCTGCCGCACCGCCCATGCGCCTGCCGGGCGACGTGCGCGCAGAGCTGATCCGGCTGGTGCAGCTGGGCCATGTGCGGGGCCTGCAGCAGGCGCTGGACCGCATCGCCGCCACCCATCCGCGCCTGGCCGCCACCTGCAGCCACCTGCGCGGCATGGTGTCCCGCTTTGAACTCGACCGCCTGCGCCAGGCCCTGGCAGAAGAAGATGCCGACACACTCGATGCATGAAGAAGACCTCGTGACGATGGATGACGACAAGGCCGCCGAGCGCCCCGTGGTGCTGGTGGTGGACGATGCGCCCAGCAGCCTGGGCCTGCTGTGCGACGCGCTGGAGGGCGCCGGCTACACCGTGCTGGTGGCGGCCGACGGCGAATCGGCACTGGAGCGGCTGGAGCTGGTGGCGCCCGACGCGATCCTGCTGGACGGCATGATGCCGGGCCTGTCCGGATTCGAGACCTGCCGCCGGATCAAGGCCGACCCGGCGCATGCGCACATCCCGGTGCTGTTCATGACCGGTCTGTCGGAAACGCCGCACGTGGTGGAAGGCTTTGCCTGCGGCGGCGTGGACTACGTGGTCAAGCCGATTCGCGTGCAGGAGGTGCTGGCACGGCTGCACACGCACACGCGCAACGCGCGCATCACGCGCATGGCGCGCGACGCGGTGGACGTGGCGGGCATGGGCACGGTGTTCGTCGATGCGCACGGGCGCATCGCCTGGCGCTCGCCGCAGGCGGCGCAGTGGCTGCCGCTGCTGGGGCCGGTGGAGCATGCCGGCCACCTGCCGCGCACGCTGGCGCCGGCGCTCTCGCCGGGGGCCACCGTGCGCACCGGCACCTCGACCGGCGTGCGGCTGTCGGTGCGCAATCTCGGCACCGCGACGCTGGGCGAAACCATGCTGCTGCTGGCCCAGGAGCGAGGCGGCAGCCAGCCGGGCCGCCTGGCCGAAGCGGCCCTCACGCCCCGCGAGACCGAGGTGCTCTCCTGGCTGGCCAAGGGCAAGACGAACCGCGACATCGCCGACATCCTGGGCATGAGCCCGCGCACGGTGAACAAGCACCTGGAGCACATCTTCGAGAAGCTGGGCGTCGAGACGCGGGCGGCCGCGGCGGCGCTGGCGAGCGGACAGTTGGACTGAAAGCGCAGGGGTGCGCCGATCTCAGTGATAATTATTCGTATCGGCACCAAACAACAACACCCAAGAAGCCGGTCTCCGAATTCTTTTCACCCGGAAACTGTCCAATGACTGCACGTCTGTATTCGCGCCTTGGCGCGCTGAGCGGCATGGCTGCCGCTGCGCTCACCTTCACCCTGACCGCTCACGCCGCCGGCGAGGTCACGCTCTACACCACGCGCGAGGCCGGCCTGATCCAGCCGCTGCTCACGGCCTTCACCGCGCAAAGCGGCGTCAAGGTCAACACCGTGTTCGTCAAGGACGGCCTGCTGGAACGCGTCAAGGCCGAGGGCGCGCGCTCCCCCGCCGACGTGCTGATGACGGTGGACATCGGCAACCTGGTCGACCTGGTGGAAGGCGGCGTCACCCAGCCGGTGAAGTCGCCCGCGCTGGATGCCGCCGTGCCGGCCAACCTGCGCGCGGCCGACGGCCAGTGGTATGCGCTGTCGATGCGCGCCCGCGTGCTGTATGCCGACAAGAAGCTGCCCCTGAACAGCTTCCGCTATGAAGACCTGGCCGACCCGAAGTACAAGGGCAAGGTCTGCATCCGCTCGGGCCAGCATCCCTACAACACCGCGCTGGTGGCCGCCATGATCGCCCACGACGGCGAAGCCAAGACCGAGCAGTGGCTGCGCGGCGTCAAGGCCAACCTGGCGCGCAAGGCCACCGGCGGCGACCGCGACGTGGCGCGCGACATCCTGGGCGGCATCTGCGACATCGGCATTGCCAACTCGTACTACGTCGGCCAGATGAAGAACGCCAAGCCGGGCACCGACGCACGCAAGTGGGGCGATGCCATCAAGGTGATCCGCCCGACCTTTGCCGGCAAGAACGGCGGCACGCACGTCAACATCAGCGGCGCGGCCGTGGCCAAGAACGCGCCGCACCGCGCCGAGGCGGTCCAGCTGATGGAGTTCCTGGTGTCCGATTCGGCGCAGGCCTTCTATGCCGAGACCAACTACGAGTACCCGGTGCGCAAGGGCGTCGCGCTCGAGCCGGTCATCGGCGAGACCATCGGCGAACTCAAGGCCGATCCGCTGCCCATTGCCGAAATCGCCAAATACCGCAAGCAGGCCAGCACGTTGATCGACAAGGTCGGTTTCGACCAGTGAGCGTGGCCGCCGGCTCCGGTAGCGCCAGCGGCGCCCAAGGGCAGGCCGCGTTCCGGTGGCCCTTCGCGGGCCGGCGTGTCGGTGTGCGGGCCGTGGGCCCCGTGTGGGGCGCCGGCGCGCTGCTGATCGCGCTGGGCGTGCTGGCGCCGGTGGCCAGCCTGTTCTGGCTGGCGCTGGGCGCCGACTTCTCGCATTGGGCGCACCTGGCGCAGTTCGTGCTGCCCAAGGCGGCCCTCAACACCGCGCTGCTGCTGGCCGGCGTGGGCCTGCTGGTGCTGGTGATCGGCACCGGCTGCGCCTGGATCGTGAGCACCTGCGACTACCCCGGCCGCAGCGTGCTCAACTGGGCGCTGCTGCTGCCGCTGGCCATGCCCACCTACATCGTGGCCTTCGCCTACCTGGACCTGCTGCATCCCATCGGGCCGGTGCAGGGCGCCATCCGCTGGATGCTGGGCTACGACAGCCCGCGCGACTTCCGCCTGCCCGACCTGCGCTCGCTGCCGGGGGCGATCTTCCTGCTGGGCTTCGTGCTCTACCCCTATGTCTACCTCACGGCGCGCGCCATGTTCATGACGCAGCCGGCGCACCTGATGGAGGCGGCGCGCACCCTGGGCGAGAGCCGCGTGGGCGCCTTCTTCCGCGTGGCGCTGCCGCTGGCACGGCCGGCCCTGGCGGTGGGCGTGAGCCTGGCGCTGCTCGAAACGCTCAACGACATCGGCGCCTCCGAATTCCTGGGCATCCAGACGCTGACGGTGGCGGTCTACACCACGTGGATCACCCGCTCCGACCTGGCCGGCGCGGCGCAGATCGCCTGCGCCATGCTGCTCATCGTGCTGGCGCTGGTGCTGGTGGAGCGCAACGGCCGGCGCCATCGGCGCTACGGCTCGGCGCAGCGCATGCGGCCGATCCAGCCGCGCCAGCTGCACGGCACCTCGGCCGCGCTGGCCTGCGTGGCGACCGCGCTGCCGGTGCTGGTCGGCTTCGTGGCGCCGGCCGCCTATCTTCTTCACGAGGTCATCAAGCGCCTGGGCCAGGGCGGCGGCATTTCCAGCGGCCTGTGGGCAAGCCTGGGCAACACGCTGCTGCTGGCCACCGGCGTCACGCTGGTGGCGGTGGCGGGCGGCCTGGTGGTGGCCTGGGCCGTGCGCCGGCTGGGCTCCACGCCCAACCCGGCCCGCTGGCAGGCGCGCGTGGCCAGCCTGGGCTACGCGCTGCCGGGCACCGTGCTGGCCATCGGCCTGCTCACGCCCGCATTGACGCTGGACGGCGCCCTGGCCAGGTTGTTCGGCCAGGCCGGCCTGCCGCTGATGAGCGCCGGCGTGGTGCTGGTGGTGGCCTGCGCGATCCGCTTCCTGGCCATGCCGCTGGGCGGCATCGAGGCGGGCCTGTCGCGCATCTCGCCGGCGCTGGAGCAGGCCTCGCGCCTGCTGGGCGAAGGCAGCGGCACCACCTTGCGCCGCGTGCATCTGCCGCTGCTGCGCCCGGCCATCGCGGCCGGTGCGCTGCTGGTGTTCGTCGATGCCATGAAGGAGCTGCCGGCCACCCTGCTGCTGCGCCCCGCCAATTTCGACACGCTGGCCACCTGGCTCTACGCCGAGGCCTCGCGCGGCACCTATGAAGAAGGCGCGATTGCCGCGCTGGCCATCGTGCTGGCCGGCCTGGTGCCGGTGATCCTGCTGGCCCGCAACCGCCTGGGCAGCGGCCCTGAAGAACTGAGAGCATGAGCGTTTCCCTGAGCCTGAACGGCGTGCGCATCACCTACGAAGGTGGGCGCGAATCGCATACCGCCATCGACAACTTTTCGCTGCTGCTGCCGGCCGGGCGCATCGGCTGCCTGCTGGGCCCTTCGGGCTGCGGCAAGACCACCGTGCTGCGCGCCATTGCCGGCTTCGAGCCGGTGCGCTCGGGCGCCATCCTGCTGGGCGACGTGCTGCTGTCCTCGCCCACCGTGCACGTGCCGCCCGAGCAGCGCCGCGTGGGCATGATGTTCCAGGAGTACGCGCTGTTTCCGCACCTGAATGCCGCGCAGAACGTGGGCTTCGGCCTGCGCCGCCTGCCGCGCGAGGAGCGCGCCGCCAAGGTGGCCGAGATGCTCGCGCTGGTGGGCCTGCAGGAGGCCGGCGCGCGCTTTCCGCACGAGCTGTCGGGCGGCCAGCAGCAGCGCGTGGCACTGGCCCGCGCGCTGGCACCGGCGCCCGCACTGCTGCTGCTGGACGAGCCCTTTTCCAACCTCGACAGCAGCACGCGCGAGCGCCTCACGGCCGAGGTGCGCGACATCCTCAAGGCCGCCGGCCAGACCGCCATGCTGGTCACGCACAACGAGTCCGAGGCCCGTGCCATGGCCGACCACGTCGGCGTGGTGCATGGCGGGCGCCTGGCTCGCTGGAGCGAGCAGGCAGGCACCACGGCGCCGCAGTAGCAGCAATGGGCTTTTTTAGAAAAGGGCATTGACCCTCGGAACAATCGCGCTTCCGTGTTGAACCCCACCGAAGGAAGTACGCGATGCCCCATGCCCTCACGCTCGTCAGCCACCTGCTGTGCCCCTACGTCCAGCGCGCCGCCATTGCGCTGCGCGAGAAGGATGTCGCCTTCGAGCGCGTCGTGATCGACCTGGCCAACAAGCCCGACTGGTTCCTCAAGATCTCCCCGCTCGGCAAGGTGCCGCTGCTGCGCGTGCCGCGCCCGGACGGCAGCGAGAGCATCCTGTTCGAGAGCAACGTGATCTGCGAGTACATCGAGGAAACGCAAGCCGGCCCGCGCCTGCACCCCGAGGACCCGCTCGAGCGCGCCGAGCACCGGGCGTGGATGGAGTTCGGCTCCTCGATCCTGGCGGACCTGTGGGGCTACGAGACCACCCGCGATGCCGAGGTCTTCGAGCAAAAGCGCCAGGCGCTGGCCGCCAAGTTCGAGCGCGTGGAAGCCGAACTGGGCGAAGGCCCCTTCTTCGCCGGCCAGCACTTCAGCCTGGTCGATGCGGTCTTTGCGCCGATCTTCCGCTACTTCGAACTGTTCGACGACCTGCACGACTCGCACGTCTTCGACCGCACGCCCAAGGTGTCCGCATGGCGGCGGGCACTGCGCGAGCGCCCGAGCGTGCGCGATGCGGTCGTGCCCGAATACCGGCAGCACCTGCATGCGTTCCTGCAAAAGCACGAGGCGCATCTGCTGACGCTGGCAGGCGCCCGTTGAAGCGCCGACAATCGACGGATACGGCAACTTCCCCACGATCCAACGACATGCGACTCCTCCACACCATGCTGCGCGTCGGCAACCTGCAGCGCTCCATCGACTTCTACACCCAGGTGCTGGGCATGCAGCTGCTGCGCACCTCCGAGAACCCCGAGTACAAGTACAGCCTGGCCTTCGTCGGCTACGAAGGCAACCCGGCGCAGGCCGAGATCGAGCTGACCTACAACTGGGGCGTCGAGAGCTACGAGATCGGCACCGCCTACGGCCACATCGCGCTGGGCGTGCCCGATGCCTACGCTGCCTGCGAAAAGATCAAGGCGGCCGGCGGCAACGTGACGCGCGAGGCCGGCCCGGTGAAGGGCGGCACCACGGTCATCGCCTTCGTGACGGACCCCGACGGCTACAAGATCGAACTCATCCAGCGCGCCGAAGGCGCCGCCGGCGGCGGCCTTCGCTAGCCTGCCGGCTTCTTCTCAAACGCCCACGTAGCGGTCCCAGAGCCCCGGGTCCGCCTTCAGCTGGCCGGAGGTGCCATGCCACACCACCCGGCCGCGCTCGATGATGGTGTGGCGGTCGGCCAGCTGGATCAGCCGCTGCACGTACTTGTCGATGACCAGGATCGCCTGGCCGTGCTGGCGCAGCAATGCCAGGCATCGCCAGATCTCCTCGCGCACGAGCGGCGCCAGGCCCTCGGTGGCCTCGTCCAGGATCAGCAGGTGCGGATTGGTCATCAGCGCCCGGCCGATGGCCAGCATCTGCTGCTCGCCGCCGGAGAGCTGGTTGCCCATGTTGCGCGAGCGTTCCGCCAGGCGCGGGAACAGGTGGTACACGCGCTCCAGCGTCCAGGGCTCGCCGCTGGCGTTGCGGTTGGCGCTGAAGGCCAGCAGGTTCTCCTGCACCGAAAGGTTGGGAAAGATCTGCCGCCCCTCGGGCACCACCGCCAGGCCCATGCGGGCAATGCGGTCGACCGACAGCGCCTCGATGCGCTCGCCGCGAAAGCGCACCGTGCCGCCACGCGCACGCGTCAGCCCCAGCAGCGAGCGCACCGTGGTGGTCTTGCCCATGCCGTTGCGGCCCAGCAGCGTCGCCACCTCGCCCTCGCGGATGTCGAAGGTGATGCCGAACAGCACCTGGCTGCTGCCGTAGGCGGTCTCGACCTGGTCGACTTCGAGCAATGCCGTCATGCGCCCACCTCTTCCAGCTCATCGCCCAAGTAGGCCTGCCGCACCTCGGGGCTCTTTCTGATTTCATCCGGCGTACCGCTGGCGATGACCTTGCCGAACACCAGCGCCGAGATGCGGTCGGCCAGGCGGAACACCGCATCCATGTCATGCTCGACCAGCAGCATGGTGGTCTCGCCGCGCAGGCCCTGCAGCAGCGTCACCATGCGCTCGGACTCGTCGGGGCCCATGCCGGCCATGGGTTCGTCCAGCAGCAGCAGCTTGGGGCGAAGCGCCAGCGCCAGGCCCACCTCCAGTTGGCGCTGCTGGCCGTGCGAGAGCGCACCCGCGATGCGCTGCGCCTGCGGCCCGAGCCCGACGCGCTCGGCCACCTGCGCCGCCGCCTCGTAGCGCGCCCGCTCGGCGCGTGCCGGTCGCCAGAAGCGCATGCTGCTGCCGTCATGCGCCTGCACCGCCAGCGCCAGGTTGTCCAGCACCGTCAGGCGCTTGAAGACGCTGGTGATCTGGTAGGAGCGCGCCAGGCCCAGCCGCACGCGCTCGTGCATGGGCAGTGCGGTCACCTCGCGCCCGTCGAAATGGATCTGGCCGCTGGAGGGGCGCAGCGCGCCGCTCAGCTGATGGACCAGCGTGGACTTGCCGGCGCCGTTGGGGCCGATCAGCGCATGGATCTCGCCCGTCGCCACGCTCAGGCTCGCATGGTCGGTGGCAACCAGCCCGCCGAAGCGCTTGACGAGCCGCTCGGTGCGCAGGAGTTCGGCGTGCCGGGTCATTGCGCGGCCCTCCGCCGTGCCAGGCTCATCAGGCCGCTGGGCGCCAGCAGCACCACGGCCAGCAGCACCGCCCCCAGGCCGAACTGCCAGTAGACCGTGTAGCCCACCAGCACCTCCTCGACCAGCAGGAAGGCCGCCGCACCGGCGAGGCCGCCGAACAGGTGGCCGACGCCGCCCAGGATGACCATCACCAGCAGCATGCCGGACTGGCTCCACTGCAGCATGGCGGGGCTCACGAACCCGCCCTGGTTGGCCAGCAGCGCGCCGGCCACGCCCGCGATGGCGCCGGCCAGCGTGAAGGCGGCCAGCTTGTAGCGGAACACCGGAAAGCCGATGGCGGCCATGCGCACCTCGTTCTCGCGGATGCCCTGCAGCACATGGCCGAAGCGCGCATTGAGCAGGCGCTGGATGGCGATGAAGGCCGCCACAAAAAGAAGCAGCGCCACGTAGTAGAACTGCCGGTCGTCGCCCAGGTCGAGCCCCAGGCCGAGCCGGGAGCGCGCGGCGAGCGAGAGGCCGTCCTCGCCGCCCCAGGCCTTGAGCGACACCGCCAGGTAGAACAGCATCTGCGCAAAGGCCAGCGTGATCATGATGAAGTACACGCCCTGGGTGCGCAGGCTGACCAGCCCGATGACGAAGGCGAACGCGCCGCCCAGCACGAAGGCCGCCGGCCAGGCGATCCAGGCCGAATCCACGCCGCCCTGCATGAGCACGCCCACCGTGTAGGCGCCGACGCCCACGAAGGCCGCATGCCCGAAGCTGACCATGCCGCCAAAGCCCAGGATGAGGTTCAGGCTGGTGGCCGCCAGCGCGAAGATCAGGATGCGGGTGGCCACGCCGATGTAGAAGTCCGCATCCAGCGCATGCGCGATGGTCGGAAGCAGCACCAGCAGCGCCAGCAGCGGCGCGCTCCAGCGCAGGCGGAGGCCGTGGTCCAGCAGGTTGGGAGAAGAAGTCGTCATCGCGCTTTCAGCCGTGGGCAGGGAACAGGCCGCGCGGCTTCCAGAACAGCACGGCAGCCATGAGCAGGTAGATCAGGATCGAGGCCAGGGCCGGCCCGGCGTTGGCGGCGGCGTCGGGGCCCATCAGGCGGCCGAAGACCATCGGCAGCAGCGAGCGGCCCGCCGTGTCCACGATGCCCACCAGCAGCGCGCCGAGCAAGGCGCCGCGGATGGAGCCGATGCCGCCGATCACGATCACCACGAAGGCCAGGATCAGGATGCTCTCGCCCATCCCCACCTGCACCGCCAGCAGCGGCCCCAGCATGCCGCCGGCCACCGCGCACAGCGCGGCGCCCAGCGCGAACAGGCCGGTGAAGAGCCGCCGCACATTGGTGCCCATGGCCATCGCCATCTCGCGGTTGGAGGCGCCGGCGCGCACCTGCATGCCCATGCGGGTGCGCGTGACCAGCAGGAACAGCGCCAGCGCCACCAGCAGGCCCACGCCGATGATGAAGAGGCGGTAGGCCGGATAGCTGAAGCCCGGCAGCAGCTGCACCGGGCCGGCCAGCTGGGCGGGCAGGTTCAGCGGCACCGGCTGGGCGCCCCAGACCATGCGCACCGCCTCGTTGGCCATGAGCAGGATGGCGAAGGTGCCCAGCACCTGCGCGAGATGGTCGCGCTGGTAGAGCCGCCGCATCACGGTCCGCTCCAGCACCACGCCCACCACGGCGGTGGCCGCGATGCCGCCGGCCAGGCCCATCCAGAAGGAACCGCTGGCGCCGGCGATGGTGGCGATCAGGTACGCGCCGATCATGTAGAGCGAGCCGTGCGCCAGGTTGATCATGTCCATGATGCCGAACACCAGCGTGAGCCCCGCGGCCAGCAGGAACAGCATCAGTCCGAACTGCAGCCCGTTGAGAAGCTGCTCCAGCACGAGGATGGCGGTCTGCATCAGTCGCCCTTCGTCTCGCCGCCGCCGCTGCCTGCGCCCGGCGCCAGCCGCTCGAACCAGGTGCGCGGCGAGATGCCCTGGTCCGGGCCGAGCGCCGAGAAGCCGCCGTCCACCGGCAGGTCCGCACCGGTCATCCATGACGCATCGGCGCTCAGGGCGAACGCCACCGCCTGGCCGATCTCGTCGCCGCGGCCGACGCGGCCCAGCGGATGGAAGCGCGCGCCCACCGCGTCGGCCGCCTCGATGGAATCGCCGCTCATCGACGCCACCGCCGGCGACCAGGTCCAGGCCGGCGACACCGACAGCACGCGGATGCCGCGCGGCGCCAGCGCCACCGCGAAATTGCGGGTGATCTGCAGCAGCGCCGCCTTGGACGCGGAATAGACGGCGCGGCCCGCCGAGCCGAACTTGCCGCCCACGCTGCCGAGGTTGACGACCACCCCGCCCTGCTGCATTCGCGCCGTCGCCTTCTGCGTGAAGATGGCGGCGGACACCAGGTTGACGTCGAGCGTGCGCAGCCACTGCTCGCGCGTGGAGGCCAGGCCGCTGTCGTCGTAGCTGCAGGCGTTGTTCACCAGCGCATCCAGCCGGCCCCAGCGGGCCAGCACGGCGTCGATCACGCGGTCGATGGCGGCGTCGTCGGTGATGTCGGCCTCGAAGAACTGCGCGGCCGCGCCGATGGAGGCCGCCACCGCCTGCCCCGCCTCGCGCCCGCGCCCCACCAGGGCCACGAACGCGCCGTGGCCGGCCAGCGTGCGCGCCATGTCGGCGCCCAGGCCCTGCGTGGCGCCGGTGACGATGGCCACCCGGCCCGCAAGCCGGGGCGCGCCGGTCGATTCGCTCTTGTTCATGCTGGCTCCTGTGCCAAGGTGTTGAGGCCATCGTCCAGGCTCACGACGTCGGCGATCAGCCGCATGCTCGCGAGCGCGGCCTGGTGCGCGGCCGGGTCGGCCGCGGCGCAGACATCGGCCAGCACGCGGACCTCGAAGCCCCGGTCCGCCGCATCGCGCACGGTGCTCTCCACCACCGAATGCGTGGCCACGCCGGCCACCACGAGGCGCCGCGCCTGCAGCAGCCGCAGCAGGGCTTCGAGCTCCGTGCCGTAGAAGCCGCTCACGCGTTTGTGGGTCACGACGAATTCGCGCGAACTCGCCAGCGGCCCGAGCCCGTCGAAGAAGGCCGAGCCCCAATGGCCCTCGCGCACCGCACCGATCTCCTCGGTGCGCCGCATGATGGGCATGTTGCGGGCCAGGTCCGCATAGTCTTCGCGAAAGGCGATGCGCACGTGGACGATGGGCCATTCGCGCGCGCGTGCCGCCTGCAGCAGGCGCTGCGCGCGCTCGATCAGCGCGGCGCGTGCCGGATCGTCCGTGCCCAGGCCGACGCGGATGCGGCCTTCGGGATGCAGCACGTCGTTCTGCAGGTGCAGCGCCAGCACCACCGGGGGCGAGGATGGCGCCGTCAAATGAACACCTCCAGGTTGCCGTGCACGTCGTCGCAGTTCACCAGGTCCACGCGCTTGAGCACGATCTGCCAGCCGCCGGCCTCGGTGGCGGCCAGCTTGTGGAAGGCGGCGCCGGCCAGCTGCCGCTGCGCCTTTCGCCATTCGGTGAGCTGGAAGACCGAGCGCACGATCAGGTGCCCGGCCGCGTCCAGCCCCTGCACGGCGATGTTGCCCACCACGCGGGCGGTGCGCGTGGGCGGCTGCTGCGACCAGTTGCGCGCGTTCTCCAGCCGGCGCACCCGCACCTCGCGCAGCATGGCGTCTTCCCAGAACAGGGAGATCTGCTCGAACGGGTTGGCCTGGCCGTGAAAGCGCGGCACCCAGTAGCGGCCGTGCTCCGTCCACAACGCGAGCCATTCGGAAAAGCGGCGTTCGTCCAGCAGCTGCGCCTCGTCGAACAGGAAGCGCTCGACGCCGCGCAAGGCCTCGCCGGACAGTTCGGCCCCGGCCACCGGCGCGACCGAGACGTCGAAGTTGCGATCAAGCAGCTGCATGGTTCTTCTCCTCGTTCTTCGCGCCGGCCTGGGCGGCGCTGCCCTCGGCCAGCATGTAGTCGCGCCACGCGGCGAACTGGTTGCGCATCGGCAGCTCGCTGGTGCCGTTGGTGGACACCCAGCCCTCGTCCAATGCCTTGTCGGTCCCCAGGTAGCGGTGCAGGCTCACCCACTCGCCGCCGCGCGTGCCGTTGCCCTCCTGGCAGCGGCGGTAGACCTCGACGTCGTCCGGCATCACGTTGGACGAAGGCGAATTGATCACGTTGGCATAGGTCAGCGCGCGGTCGAACACCTGCTCGGGCGCACCCTTGAGGCGGAACACCTGGATCTCGACCATGGTGCGGTTCACCGCCAGCGGCCGGATCACCCGGAACTGCTGGAACACCGTGTGCGGCGAGCCGCTGCCGTAGATGACCGTGTTGTGCCGGTTCATGCCCAGGATGGCGCGCGCGCGTTCTTCGCCGTGCACCTGCGACAGCGCCTCGAAATGCGCGCGCGAGACCGGGTCGCGCGTGGCCGCGGCCGGATCGAAGATGCCTTCCATGTAGCCGTGCCCGTTGGGGTAGGCGCGCAGCTCCAGCTTCTCCCAGAACTCGTAGGGCTCGCCGTTGCCGTCCATGATGAGCAGCTCGAAGGGCATCTCGCCGATCTCCTTGGCCTCCTCGCGGGCAGCGACCACCGACGACTCGTGCGTGACGCGCGCATGCATCGTGTCGTGCAGGTTCTCGTAGAACACCTTCCAGTTCGATTCCTGCAGCACGCGGAACACGCCGCCCGTCACTTCCACCTCGCCCACCGGGGAGCGGTCGCACAGGTTGTCGATGGACGTGGCCACGCCGCCGAGGAAGGCCTTCAGGTCCGGCCCATCGGCCGCCTGGCTGGCGAACACGAAGCCGCGGTAGCTCTCCACCCGCGCCAGCCGGCGCATGGAGAAATCGGGGTGGGCGGGGTCGTAGCAGGTGCCCTCGAAGCCCTTCTTCATCGGCGCCGCCAGGTGCGTGCCGTCGAGCTTGAAGGTCCAGGCGTGATAGGGGCAGCGGAAGAACTTGCCCGCACAGCCGTCGCCTTCGGCCACCACCTGCGCACCCTTGTGCGGGCAGCGGTTGTACAGCACGTGCACCTGGCCGTCGGCGGCGCGCACCATCAGCACGTCCTGGTCGCCGATGCGGGTGGTGTGGTAGTCGCCGGTGGCGGGCACCTGGCTTTCGTGGCCGACGTAGATCCAGGCCTGGCCGTAGATGCGCTGCATCTCCAGCTCGAAGATGCGGGGGTCGGTGTAGACGCTCTTGTGCACGCTGTCGGGGCGCACCAGGCCCGCGAGGGTTTCCGTGGATAGGGTCATGTCGTGGTCTCCTTGATCAAAGTTCCAGCACCAGCCGGCCGGAGCGCGCGCGCGAGACGCAGGGGCAGAACTGCCCTGCCGCGCGGTCCTGCGCCGACAGGCAGATGTCGCGGTGGTCCGCTTCGCCGGCCAGCACCCGGGTGGCGCAGATGCCGCATTCGCCGCGGCGGCAATCGAACAGCGGGTCCAGACCGCGCGCTTCCATCACGTCCATCACGGAGCGGTCGGCGGGCACCTCGAACTCGTGGCCGCTCGCAGCGAGCACCACGGTGAACGGCCGCTCGCTGCCGGTGTCCAGGCTGCCGCTGAACAGTTCGCAGTGCAGCGCCGGCTCGGGCCAGCCCAGGGCGCGCGCGGTGTCCAGCACGGCGGCGATGAAAGGCTTGGGCCCGCACACATACAGGTGCCGCTGCGGCGCATGCGCACCGATCAGCCAGCGCAGGTCGGGGCCCTGCGCGGGGTCGCCGCCGTCGAACCAGCAGTGCGCGCCGGGCAGCGACTCGATCTCTTCGCGGTAGGCGGCCAGCGCGGCTTCGCGGGCGAGGTAGTGCAGCTCGAACGCCCCGCCCTGGCGGCGCAGCTCGCGCGCCATGCACAGGATCGGCGTCACGCCGATGCCGGCGGCCAGCAGCAAGGGGGAATGCGGCCGCGCGTCCAGCTCGAACTGGTTGCGCGGCGTGGCGGCCTTCAGGGTGGCGCCGGCCGCGAGCGCGTGCATCCAGCGCGACCCGCCGGCGCCGCCGGGCTCGAGCTGCACCGCGATCTCGCAGCGCCCGCTTTCGTCCCAGGGCGATACCAGCGAGTAGGCGCGGTGCATCGCCCGCGCGCCGCCTTCGTGCGGAATCTCGAACGCCAGGTGGGCGCCGGCCGTATAGGCCGGCACCGGCCGCCCGTCGGGCGTTGCCAGGATGAAGCGCTTGATGCGCGGCGCCAGTGCCTCCACGCGCTCCACGCAAAGATCAAAAGTGGACATGGCTTCACTCTAGGTTTGCGGTGCCGGCGCCCGCTAGCCGCGGCTGGCAGCGCTTGTCCGCAATTTGCAGCCCAGGGGTTTTCACCGACCGGCTGCGGAAATCGGACAAGCGCTCGCACGCCTGCCATTTCCGGCTATTCGGGCGCGTGCGATTTCCGAAGAATCCGCTGGCGCCGGATCCAGGCCTGCCCGGCCGGCTGCCCCCAACCCATCCGGAAGATCGCAAAGAAGGAACGCTCCATGCCCTCACGACGCAACCTGCTCGCCACGACGGCGATCACCCTCGCACTCGGGCCGCTGGCCCTGGCACCGGCCCAGGCCGCCGGCACCATCAAGGTCGGCTTCCTCACCACGCTGTCCGGCCCCGGCGGGGCGCTGGGCATCGATGCGCGCGACGGCTTCAAGCTCGCCCTCACCCACCTGGACGAGAAGCTGGGCGGCGTGCCCGCCACGCTGAACGTGGCCGACGACCAGCAGGACGCGCAGGCCGGCCGCCAGAGCGCCGACCGCCTGCTCAAGCGCGACAAGGTCGACGTGATGACCGGCGTGGTGTTCTCCAACGTGCTGCTGCCCATCCTGCCCGAGATCCTGCGCAGCAAGACCGTGTACCTGTCCACCAACACCGGGCCCAAGGACTACGCCGGCGAGAAGTGCGACCCCAACTTCTTCGCCACCGCCTGGGAGAACGAGGACATTCCCTCCGCCATGGGCCAGTTCGCCAACGACAAGGGCTACAAGCGCATCGCGGTGATCGCCCCCAACTACCCGGGCGGGCGCGAATCGCTGGACGGCTTCAAGCGCCTCTACAAGGGCGAGCTGGTGCAGGAGATCTACACCAAGATGGGGCAGCTCGACTTCGCGGCCGAGCTGGCCGGCATTCGCAGCAGCAAGCCCGACGCGGTGTTCTTCTTCCTGCCCGGGGGCATGGGCGTGAACTTCATCAAGCAGTTCGGCGCGGCGGGCCTGGGCAAGGACATGGCGCTGCTCACGCCCGGCTTCTCCGCCGACGAGGACACGATCAAGGCCGTGGGCGACGCCCTGGTGGGCACCTACAACGCCTCGCAATGGGCGGCCGACCTGGACAACGCGCCCAACAGGAAGTTCGTGGCCGACTTCGTGAAGACCTACGGACGCACCCCCACCATGTACGCCGCGCAGGCCTACGACGCGGCGCTGCTGCTGGACAGCGCGGTGCGCAAGGTGCAGGGCAAGGTCGAGGACGGGCCCGCCTTCCGCGCCGCGCTGCGCGCTGCCGACTTCAAGTCGATCCGCGGCGCCTTCCGCTTCAACACCAACCAGTACCCCATCCAGGACATCTACATGCGCGAGGTGTATCGCGATGCCGGCGGCCGCATCACGAACCGCACCGTGGGCAAGGTGCTGAGCAACCACGCGGACCCCTTTGCCGGCGCCTGCAAGATGCAGTGAGGCAATGCCGCCATCGCTGCCGTATCAGACCCAATTGCTTTACTTCTAAAGTTATGGCCTGATTGCCGGAACAGATGCCTCCGTTGCCGGAGGCCGTTCCGGAGATCCCAGTCGATGCATTCCGCAGCCACGCTAGATCTGTCGAAGGTCTATCGCAGCCCCGTCTTCCGATCGCGCTCGAGCGTGGAATCGCACCGTGAACTGAGCTCGGCCCTGAGCGAGCACCGGCTGCGCTGGGGGTCCGGCGAGGTCGCGACCTCGCTGTACCGGCGCGACCTGCAGCTTGGCAGCGTCATGATCCTGTCGTACGGCGCCGAGGTGGAGGTCACGCCCGCGCCCTTCGAGGGCTTCGTGCTGGTCCAGATGCCGCTGCGCGGCACCGCCGAGGTGGAATGCGACGGCACGCCGATCCGCATCGGCTACGGCGAGGTGGCGGTGCTCGCGCCGCGCCGGTCCGTGCGCCTGCTGTGGCAGCCGGGCTGCGAGCAGCTGATCGTCAAGCTGCCGCACGAGCTGCTGCGGCGCGCGGCCTGCCGCGATTGCCCGCTGGGCCATTGCACCGGTGCGGCGGCCTGCACCGTGTGGGGCAGCTCGGTCGGCAAGATCGCGCCGGCGGCCGCCTCG
Organism: Variovorax soli NBRC 106424; assembly: GCF_001591385.1. Lineage (GTDB taxonomy): Bacteria > Pseudomonadota > Gammaproteobacteria > Burkholderiales > Burkholderiaceae_C > Variovorax > Variovorax soli. The sequence goes on along the minus strand of NZ_BCUU01000077.1, from coordinate 5,978 downwards.
CAATGGCTGGCCTTGATGCAGCAATTGCTCGCCCTGCTGCCCGCCGGCCACAACGGCGGGGCCCAGCCGCAGCATCAGCAGCCGCATCCGCCATGGCTCGGCCCCTTCGAGCAGACGGCCGCGCTCTTCCTGCACCAGCACTACGAGTCCAGCGCCGACGGCCCGTTGCCCGGCGGCGCCCGCGCGCCCGGCTCCTCGGCCGGCAGCGACAGGGACACCACGGCCGGCATGCGGCTGGAACGCCTGGAAGCCTTCATCCGCAGCCGGCCCTTCGCGCCGCTGTCGCTGGTGGACCTGGCGCGCGTGGCCGGCGTGACCACGCGCACGCTCAATGCCATCTGCCACCGCAACCGCGGCGTCTCCCCGATGGAGCTGCTGCGCAACCTGCGGCTCGAAGGCGCGCGCGACAGGCTGCTGCAGGACGAGGACGCCAGCATCACCGACGTGGCGCTGGAGCACGGCTTCGGCCACCTCGGGCGCTTCTCCGCCTACTACCGCGAGCGCTTCGGCGAGCTGCCGCGGCAGACCGGCAAGCGGGTGCGATAGGCCCATGATTCGGCTGCGCAGGCAACAGACCAGGGCTTTCCCTGCTCCAATATCTGCGGGAATCGGACAGTCACGGACGGAATTCGGATAGTTCTTGCTCGGCGAAGACCGCAAGATTTGCGCCATGGCTTCTTCCTCCCCCACCCGAACGGACGACGCACTCATCGTCGGCAGCGGCATCAACTCCCTGGTCTGCGCCGCCCTGCTCGCGCGCAGCGGCAGGAAGGTGCGGGTGCTGGAGCGCGAGCAGACGCTGGGCGGCTGCATCCGCACCGACGAGCTCACGCTGCCCGGCTTTCGCCACGACACGCTGTCGACGGCGCATCCGCTGTTCCTGGTCGGGCCCGCCTACGCCGCACTGGGCCAGGCGCTGCACGAGGCGGGGCTCGAATACTGCAACACCGAATCGCCCACCGGCGTGCTGCTGCCCGACGGCCGGCACCTGGTGCTGTCCACCTCGCGCGACACCAACCTGCAGCGCTTCGACGCCGCCGGCGCGGGCGACGGCGCCGCCTATGCCGCGGCCCTGAGCGAGGTGGCAACGCAGGCGCCGCTCGTCTTCTCCCTGCTGGGCAATGAACTCTGGCGCCTGGGCACCGCCAGAACGCTGGGCATGGCGGCCTGGAAGCAGGGGCCGCGGGCCCTGTCCAACTTCTTCGGCGACGCGCTCACGCCGGCGCGCCCGTGGTTCTCGCAGACCTTCTCGTCCGACCTTCCGAGCGCCCTGCTGGCGCCCTGGGTCCTGCATTGCGGCCTCGGCCCCGACGCCCCCCTGTCCGCCTTGATGGCCAAGGTGGTGGCCTTCTCGCTCGAGGCGGTCGGCATGCCGATGGTCAAGGGCGGCAACGCCAATTCGGTGCGCGCATTCGAGCGCCTCATCCGCGATGCGGGCGGCGAGCTGGAGACGGCGGCGGACGCCGAGCGCGTGCTGGTCGAGCAGGGCCGCGCGGTGGGCGTGCGCCTGGCCGATGGCCGCGAGTACCGTGCGCGCGAGGTCATCTGCAACGTGACGCCCACGCAGCTCTACCAGCGCCTGCTGAACCCTTCGGACGTTCCGCAGGACATTGCCATGAAGACGCGCCAATGGCGCTACGGCAAGGGCAACATGCAGATCCACCTGGCGCTGTCGGAAGCGCCGCAGTGGCCCAGCGCGGCGCTGGGCCAGGTGGGCTACCTGCACCTGACGAGCGGGCCGGATGCGGTCTCGCGCGCAGTCAACGAAGCCGAGCGCGACCTGCTGCCGGCCGAGCCGACCGTGTGCGTCGCCCAACCCACCGCGCTGGACCCGAGCCGCGCGCCCGAAGGCCAGCACATCCTCTGGATCCAGGTGCCCGAATGCCCGCGCGAACCGGTGGCGGACGCCGCCGGCGAGATCGCGGTGCCGCCGGGACGCAAATGGACGCCGCAGTTGCGCGAAGCCTTTGCCGACCGCGTGATGGAGCGGATCGCGCGCCACGTTCCCAACCTGCGGCAGAGCCTGCTGTCGCGCGTCGTCCTCTCGCCGGCCGACCTCGAAGGCCTGAACATGAACCTGGTGGGCGGCGACCCCTACGGCGGCGACTGCAGCCTGGACCAGTCCTTCCTGTGGCGGCCGCTGCGCGCCACGCGCAACCACGAGACGCATGTGGCCAACCTCTGGCACATCGGCGCATCCACCCATCCGGGCCCGGGGCTCGGCGGCGGCTCGGGCTTTCACGTCGCCAAGGCGCTGGGCGCGGCCTGAGCGCCGCACAGCGCATCCACCACTCACCCACGAACACAACTGCAGGAGCAAACCGCATGACCACCTCCCTCGCCCAATTCGCCCAGGACATCGCCAGCGGCACGCTGCGCGTGATCGACCTGACGCACACGCTGTCCTCCGAATTCCCGGCCCTGCAGCTGCCGCCCCAGTTCGCACAGGTGTGGGCCTTCAAGTCCGAGAAGATCTCGCAGTACGACGAAGCCGGCCCGGCCTGGTACTGGAACAACTTCTCCTGCGGCGAGCACACCGGCACCCACTTCGACGCGCCGATCCACTGGGTCACCGGCAAGGACTATCCGAACAACACGGTCGACACCATCGACGCGCGCAACTTCATCGGCCCGGCCGTGGTGGTGGACGCCAGCGCGCAGGTGGCCGCCAACGACGACTGGCTGCTGACGGTGGACTTCCTCAAGGCCTGGGAAGACAAGCACGGGCGCATTCCCGAGAATGCCTGGGTGCTGTTTCGCACCGACTGGTCCAAGCGCATCGACAAGCCCGCCAGCTACGTGAACATGCGCGAAGACGGCGCCCACACGCCCGGCCCCACGCAGGAGACGGTGGAGTGGCTGATCAAGGAGCGCAATGTGCGCGGATTCGGCGTGGAGACCATCAACACCGACGCCGGCCAGTCGTACGCCTGGCCCACGCCCTACCCCTGCCACACGCTGATGCACGGCGCCAACAAGTACGGCCTGCAGTGCCTGCGCAACCTGGACCAGCTGCCGCCGCAGGGCGCCATCATCGTGGCGGCGCCGCTGAAGATCCAGGCCGGCTCCGGCAGTCCGCTGCGCGTGCTGGCGCTCGTTTCCTGACCTCGGCTTTCGCCCGGCGACAAAGATGGCAGAGCGTTCATTCGCAAAAGAAGTCGAGCAGCTGCGCGTTCCGGCGGGAACCGAGTTCCGCGGCGAAGGGATCCTGGCCGTCACCAAGGCGCTGCTCGAATCCGGGGTGAGCTACGTCACCGGCTACCAGGGCTCGCCCATCTCCCACCTGATGGACGTGCTGGCCGATGCGCAGCCCATCCTCAACGAGCTGGGGGCCTACTTCGAGCCCGCCGCGAGCGAGGCGGCTGCGGCCGCGGCCCTGTCGGCGTCGGTGAACTACCCGGTGCGCGGCGCCGTGACCTGGAAGTCCACCGTGGGCACCAACGTCGCGTCGGACGCGCTGGCCAACCTGGCCTCGGGCGGCGTGACGGGCGGCGCCCTCATCATCGTCGGCGAGGACTACGGCGAAGGCTCCTCGATCATGCAGGAGCGCACCCACGCCTTCGCGATGAAGTCGCAGATGTGGCTGCTCGACCCCAAGCCGCACCTGCCCTCCATCGTGAAGGCGGTGCATGACGGCTTTGCGCTGTCGGAGGCGACCCACACGCCGGTGATGCTGCAGCTGCGCATCCGCTCCTGCCACCTGCACGGCAGCTTCATCACGCAGGAGAACCGCCGCCCCGCGTACAGCCTGAAGGATGCGCTGGAGCATCCGGCGCGCGACCTCAACCGCATCGTGCTGCCGCCGGCCTCCTTCCTGCATGAAAAGGAGAAGCTGGAAAAGCGCTGGCCGGCCGCCGTCAGGTTCATCACCGAGCACGGCCTGAACGAATTCATCGACGGCGACCTGGACCACATCGGCATCGTCGCGCTCGGGGGCCTCACGAACAACGTGCTGCGCGCGCTCAAGAAGCTGGAGCAGGCCGACATCTTCGGCACCAGCCGCGTGCCGATGCACATCCTCAACGTGGCCTATCCGCTGGTCGAGGACGAGGTGGTGCGCTTTTGCAGCGGCAAGAAGGCCGTGCTGATGATCGAGGAAGGCCAGCCCGACTTCCTCGAGCAGAACCTCAACACCATCCTGCGCCGACGCGGCATCGGCACTGCCGTGCACGGCAAGGACCTGCTGCCCATGGGCGGCGACTACACGGTCGCGGCGCTGCAAAAGGGCATCCGCGGCTTTCTCGAGCTGCACCATCCGGCGGCCTTCGCTTCTCCGGTGGCGGTGTCGATGCCGACGACCCGAAAGGCCCCGCAGGACATCGCCGTGCCGGCAGCGCAGGCCATGCCACCCGCCGCAGCCGTCTCCGCGCTGCTGCCGCCCCGGCCGCCGGGCCTGTGCGTGGGCTGCCCCGAGCGGCCCATCTTCTCGTCGATGAAGCTGGTCGAGCAGGAGCTGGGCATGCACCACGTGTCGGCGGATATCGGCTGCCACCTGTTCTCGATCATGCCGCCCTTCAACCTGGGCGCCACCACCATGGGCTACGGCCTGGGCGGCTCCAGCGCCTCGGCCTTTGCCGCGGGCACGCAGCTGGGCGCCTCCAAGAAGGCGGTGGCCTTCATGGGCGACGGCGGCTTCTGGCACAACGGGCTCACCTCCGGCATCGCCAACGCGGTCTTCAACCGGCAGGACAACGTCTTCGTCATCGTCGACAACAACTACTCGGCCGCCACCGGCGGGCAGGACATTCCCTCCTCGCGCGCGGTCAACCCCAACCGCAGCACCATGCATCCGATAGAGCGTGCGGTGCGCGGCGTGGGCGTCGAATGGGTGCGCACGCTCACGCGGACCTACGACGTCAATGGCATGCGCGATGCACTGCGCGCGGCGCTGAGCGACAAGTCGCCCGGCCCCAAGGTGGTCATCGCGCAGAGCGAATGCATGCTCAACCGGCAGCGGCGCGAGAAGCCGGCCAAGGCCAAGGCGATCCAGCAGGGCGAGCGGGTGCTGAAGGAGCGCTTCGGCGTGGACGCGGCCGTGTGCTCGGGCGACCACGCCTGCATGCGCGTGTCCGGCTGCCCCAGCCTCACGCTGGCGCCCAGCGGCGACGCGCTCAAGCCCGACCCGGTGGCCAGCGTGGACGAGCATTGCGTGGCCTGCGGCCACTGCGGCGAAGTGGCGGATGCCGCGGTGCTCTGCCCCTCGTTCTACAAGGCCCACAAGGTGCACAACCCGGGCTCGGGCGAGCGCTGGCTGAACCGCTGGCGCCGCGGCGTGCTGGGCTGGCTGCAGGCGCGGCAGAAGCGCGAGCGCGCCGCGCGGGCGCTCTACCCCACGGAGGGCGCGCCATGAGCCGCCTGAGCCCGCTGCAGCCGAAGTCCATCAACATCGCCATCCTGGCGCTCGGCGGCCAGGGCGGCGGCGTGCTGGTGGACTGGATCGTCGACCTGGCCGAGCATGCCGGCTGGACGGCGCAGGCCACCTCCGTGGCCGGCGTGGCGCAGCGCACCGGCGCCACCATCTACTACATCGAGCTGGTCGAACCCACCGCCGGACACGAGCCCGTGCTGGCCCTGATGCCGGTGCCCGGCGACGTCGACATCCTCATCGCGGCCGAACTCATGGAAGCCGGCCGCGCCGTGGAGCGCGGCTTCGTCACGCCCGAGCGCACCACCGTCATCACCAGCAGCCACCGCACCTACGCGGTGCAGGAGAAGATGGTGCCGGGCAACGGCGTGGCCGACAGCGGCGCCGTGCTCGACGTCGTGCGCGGCGCCTGCCGCCAGCTGGTGATCGAGGACATGCAGGCGCTCGCCGCCGCGCAAGGCAGCGTGATTTCCGCGAGCCTTTTCGGCGCCCTGGCCGGCAGCGGCGCGCTGCCCTTCCCGGTGGCGGACTTCGAGGCCGTGGTGGAGCGCAGCGGCGTGGGCGTCAAGCCCAGCCTGGCCGCGATGCGCGCGGCGGCAGACCTGGCCAAGCA
>NZ_BCUU01000076.1 GCF_001591385.1 Variovorax soli NBRC 106424 | reverse complement strand
GCGCGCCGGCAGCTGTTGGTGTGCTCGCGCGCCGATGCGCCGCTGCCCCGCAATGCCCGGCTGCTGCGGGACGCGCTCACGCGCCAGGCCGCGCCGCCGGCTACTTGACGCGCTGCTTTTCCAGCTTGCGCGCCAGCGTGCGCCGGTGCATGCCCAGGCGGCGCGCGGTCTCGGAGATGTTGAAGCCGGTCTCGGCCAGCGTTTCGTGGATGCGCTCCCACTCCAGCGTCTTGATGGAGGTGGCGCGGCTGGTCAGGCTGACCTCGGTGCTGCCTTCGGCACGGCCGAATGCCGCCTCGATGTCGTCGGTGTTGGACGGCTTGGCCAGGTAGTGGCAGGCGCCGAGCTTGATGGCTTCGACCGCGGTCGCGATGCTGGCAAAGCCGGTGAGCACCACGATCAGCATCTCCTCGTCGTGCGCATGCAGGTGCTGCACGCAGGCCAGGCCCGAGGCGTCGCTGCCCAGCTTGAGGTCGACCACGGCGAACCCGGGCGTGCGCTGCTGCAGCACCGCCTGCATCTCGGCCAGCGAGGCGGCCAGGTCGACCGTGTAGCCGCGCCGCTCGAAGGAGCGCTTGAGCGTGCGCGCAAAGGCCGCGTCGTCCTCGACGATCAACAGGTGCCGCGGCGGCGCTGGTTGCTCATCACTCAAGATCGTCCACCTCTTCTTCCGATTCCAGCACGATCGATGCGAGCGGCAGCGTGATCGTGACGATGGCCCCGCCCTCGGGCTTGTTGCGCGCCTCCACCTTGCCGCCCAGGGTGCGCGCCACGTTCACCACCAGGAAGAGCCCCAGCCCGCCGCCGGCGCGGCCCTTGCTCGACTGGTAGGGCTTGCCGAACTGCGCGAGCATGCGCGGCTCGAAGCCCGGGCCGGCGTCGGTGCAGGTCAGCACCAGTTCGTCGCCGTGGCGCGCCACCTCGAACATGAGCCAGTGCGGCGAGGCCTCCAGCGCATTGTCCAGCACGTTGTGGATCATCTGCTGGATGGCCGAGTCGGACACGATGGGCAGGTCGTGCCCGAAATGGTTGTCGTAGGTGAAGGCGCGCGGCTGGCGCGAGGCGCGCCAATCATGAACCACCTCGCCCAGGAACTCGGCCACGCTGGTGGGCTCGGACGATTCGCCCCGCGCCTCGCCAGCCGACAGCAGGATGCCGCTGACGATGGACTTGCAGCGCTGCACCTGCGCCTGCATCTCGGAGACTTCGCCCTGCAGTTCGGGGTTGCTGTCGAAGGGCGCCATGTGCTGCCAGTCGCCCAGGATCACCGACAAGGTGGCCAGCGGCGTGCCCAGCTCGTGCGCGGCCCCCGAAGCCAGCAGGCCCATGCGCACGATGTGCTCTTCTTCGGCGGCGCGCTGCCGCAGGTCGGCCAGCTTGGCGTCGCGCCGGCGTAGGTTGCGGTTGATGCGGGCCACGAAGACCACCGTCAGCGCAGCCACCAGCGCAAAGCAGATGAAGAGGCCGAGGATGAACGGGCTGCCCAGGCCGCCCTGCGCATCCATCGGCAGCGCCAGCGGCTCGGCGAACAGGGCCAGTCCGATGAAACAGGCCACCGTCACGCCGAACAGGACCCAGGTGCTGCGGATGTCCAGCAGCATCGCACCCAGCACCACCTGCAGCAGGAACAGGAAGACGAACGGGTTGGCAGCGCCGCCGCTGAGGTAGAGCTGGGCGGTGAGCATGCCCACGTCCACCAGCAGCACCGCGAACAGCTCGCCGTTGGTCACGACGTGGTGCGAGCGCCAGCGCAGCCGGCTGGCCGCGTTGAAGGCCGCCAGGCAGGCCAGCACCACCAGCATCTGGTGCAGCGGCAGGTGGATGCCCAGGCCGTAATACACCACCAGGATGGTCACCACCTGCCCCACCACCGCGATCCAGCGCAGCTGGATCAGCTGCTGCATGTTGCGGATGCCGGTGGCGACCTGCAGGCGCCCGCCCTGCTCCACGCCGGTCATGGCATGAGGCACGGAGTGCGCCGGCGCGGGGTGGCCGGGAGCCGTCGTCGCGATCTCGTCCATGGGCGCTAGTCTGCCTGCTGCGCCCCGTCCTGTGCACGCCGCAGCCGTTTTTCCTCCAGCCAGACGCGCCAGGCGGCGCCCAGCACCAGCAGGGCCAGCGTGAACCAGGTCAGCGCATACACCATGTGGCTGTTGCGGAAGCTGATGACCGTGAGGCCGCCCACCGGCTGGCCCGCGCCAGCCTGCGGGTCCTTTTCCGCATCGACGAAGAACGGTGCCACCTGGCTCGGCTGCAGGCCGCGTGCGGCGGCCATGGCGGCCACGTCGCGCGAATACCAGCGGCCGGCCGCGGCGTCGTTGCGGCGCAGGAAGCCGCCCCCCGGTTCGGTGATGCGCAGCAGGCCGGTCAGCGCGACCTCGCCTTGCGGCTCGCCGGCCGCGCGGCCGGCGCGGTCACGCCGTTCGGGCGGCACGAAGCCCCGGTTGACCAGCACGATGCGGCCGTCGGCCTGCGCCAGGGGCGTCAGCACCCAAAAGCCGCTGCCCAGCTCGGTGAGCGCCTGCACCAGCGTCTCCCGCTCGTGCAGGAAGCGGCCCGAAAGGCGAACGCGGCGGTACTCGTCGGAGGCGGCCGTCACCTGAGGCCAGCGCGCCGGCTCGGGCAAGGCGACGGGTGGGGCATGCACGCGCTCTTCCACCCGCGCAATGAGTTGCAGCTTCCAGGCGCGGCGCTCCACCTGCCACCAGCCCAGCGCGACCAGCGTGCAGAAAGCCAGCAGCGCGAGCAGGCCCAGAACGGCCAAACGGCCCGCAGGTCGCGGGCCGTTCTCGTGTCTGGAAGCCGGTGCAGGCGTCAAGGCCTGACTCGCAGGTCCTGGCTGGTGGGCATGCTCGGCATCATGTTGGTGTTGAGGTGGTACATCACCCACAGCGACCCCGACAGCGTGATCACCACCAGCACCGCGGTGAAGACCAGCGCCAGCATGTTCCAGCCGCCCTCGGACTTCGCGTCCATGTGCAGGAAGTAGATCATGTGCACGACGATCTGCACCAGGCCGAAGCCGAGGATCACCATGGTGGTGGTGCTCGGCTTGTCGAACACCTTGGCCATCACCAGCCAGAAGGGAATGGCCGTGAGGATGACCGACAGGACGAAGCCAGTCATGTAGCCCTTGAAGGTGGCGTGCGGCCCGCTGTCGTGGTCGTCGTCGTGGTGATCGTGGCCGTGCGAATCGTGGTGGTGGTGGTCGTGATTGGCGCTCATCACAGCACTCCCATCAGGTAGACAAAGGTGAAGACGCCGATCCAGACCACGTCCAGGAAGTGCCAGAACATCGACAGGCACATCAGGCGGCGGCGGTTGGCAGGAATGAGGCCATGCTTGCTCACCTGCACCATCAGCGTGATCAGCCAGACGATGCCGAAGGTGACGTGCAGGCCGTGCGTGCCCACCAGCGTGAAGAAGGACGACAGGAAGGCGCTGCGCTGCGGGCCGGCGCCTTCGTGCAACAGGTGCGCGAACTCGTACAGCTCGATGCCCAGGAAGCCCGCGCCGAACAGGCCCGTGATGAAGAGCCACATCAGCACCGCACGCTTGTTGCGCTTTTGCATCTCCAGCATGGCGAAGCCATAGGTGATGGAGGACAGCAGCAGCAGCGAGGTGTTGAGCGCCACCAGCGGCAGGTCGAACAGCTCGGCGCCGCCGGGGCCGGCCGCATAGCTGCGGCCCAGCACACCGTAGCAGGCGAACAGCACGGCGAACACCAGGCAGTCGCTCATCAGGTAGAGCCAGAAGCCCAGCAGCGTGCCGTTTTCCGGGTGGTGTTCCCGGGTCATGTAGAAGTGGTCGGCCGAGCCGCTGCTCGCCGCCGCCTGGGCGCCCACGGCGCCGCTGGGGTGTTTCAGGGTGAACTCAGACATTGCCGGCAGCCAGGAGGCGGGTACGAGCGTTTTCGACGCGGACCACGTCTTCCGCAGGGATGTGGAAGTCGCGCTTGTAGTTGAAGGTGTGGACGATCGTGGCGATCAGCATGGCGGCGAAACCGACACCGGCCACGAGCCACATGTGCCAGATCAGGCCGAAAGCCATGATGGCGCTGAGCGCTGCGATCACGAAGCCGGCTGCCGTGTTCTTGGGCATGTGGATCGGGATGAAGCCCTCGGTGGGACGCACGTAGTGGCGGCGCTTCATGTCGTACCAGGCATCGTTGTCGTGCACGATGGGCGTGAACGCGAAGTTGTAGTCCGGCGGCGGCGAAGACGTGGACCACTCCAGCGTGCGGCCGTTCCACGGGTCGCCCGTGTTGTCGCGCAGCTGGTCGCGGCGCATGTAGCTCACGGCGAACTGGATCAGCATGGCGGCGATGCCCACGGCGATCATGGCGGCGCCGACGGCGGCGATGATGAACCAGATCTGCAGCGACGGATCGTCGAAGCGGTTCATGCGGCGGGTGACGCCCATCAGGCCCAGCACGTACAGCGGCATGAAGGCGAAGTAGAAGCCGATGACCCAGAACCAGAACGAGACCTTGCCCCAGAACGGGTCGAGGCGGTAGCCGAAGGCCTTGGGGAACCAGTAGTAGATGCCGGCGAACAGGCCGAACACCACGCCGCCGATGATCACGTTGTGGAAGTGCGCGATCAGGAACAGGCTGTTGTGCAGCACGAAGTCGGCCGGCGGCACCGCCAGCAGCACGCCCGTCATGCCGCCGATCACGAAGGTGATCATGAAGGCGATGGTCCACATCATGGGCAGCTCGAACTTGATGCGGCCCTTGTACATGGTGAACAGCCAGTTGAAGATCTTCGCGCCCGTGGGGATCGAGATGATCATCGTCGTGATCCCGAAGAAGGAATTGACGCTGGCCCCCGAGCCCATGGTGAAGAAGTGGTGCAGCCACACCAGGTACGACAGGATGGTGATCACCACCGTGGCGTAGACCATGGAGGTGTAGCCGAACAGGCGCTTGCCCGAATAGGTGGCCACCACTTCCGAGAAGATGCCGAACACCGGCAGCACCAGGATGTAGACCTCGGGGTGGCCCCAGATCCAGATCAGGTTGACGTACATCATGGCGTTGCCGCCAAGGTCGTTGGTGAAGAAGTTGGTGCCGACGTAGCGGTCGAGCGAGAGCAGCACCAGCACGGCCGTGAGCACCGGGAAGGCGGCCACGATCAGCACGTTGGTGCACAGCGAGGTCCAGGTGAAGACGGGCATCTTCATCATGGTCATGCCGGGCGCGCGCATCTTCACGATGGTGGCGATCAGGTTCACGCCGGACAGCAATGTGCCCACCCCCGCGACCTGCAATGCCCAGATGTAGTAGTCCACCCCCACGTCGGGGCTCTGCAGGATGCCCGACAGCGGCGGATAGGCCAGCCAGCCGGTCTTGGCGAACTCGCCCACGAAGAGGGAGGCCATGACCAGCAGCGCGCCGAAGGTGGTCATCCAGAAGCTGAAGTTGTTCAGGAACGGGAAGGCCACGTCGCGCGCGCCGATCTGCAGCGGCACGATGTAGTTCATGAAGCCCGTGACCAGCGGCATGGCCACGAAGAAGATCATGATCACGCCGTGCGCGGTGAAGACCTGGTCGTAGTGGTGCGGCGGCAGGTAGCCTTCGCTGCCGTTGAAGGCGATGGCCTGCTGGGCGCGCATCATCACCGCGTCGGCGAAGCCGCGCAGCAGCATCACCAGGCCCAGCACGATGTACATCACGCCGATCTTCTTGTGGTCGATGCTGGTGATCCAGTCGCGCCACAGCGGGCCCCACCACTTCATGTAGGTCATGAGGGCCAGCAGGGCGATGCCGCCCAGGGCGACGGCGGCAAAGGTCGCCACGAGAATGGGCTCGTGGTAGGGAATGGCCTCCCAGGTGAGGCGACCGAAGATCAACTTCGTCAGGTCGAGGTTCGCGAACATCTTTATTCTTTCAGGACCACAGGCTCGCCAGGCGCGGCGGCGGTGTACATGGGCAGGTCGACCGGATCGCCGGGCGCGCAGAAGGCCGCCACGTAGCGGCGCTGCGGCGAGGCCGGGTCCTGCGGACGCACGGCACGGCTTGCCACGTCATGCACGCTGGGCAGCGGCAGGCCGCCGGCAGCGTCGATGGCCGCCATTTGGTGCATGCACATCTTTCCGGGCTCCACGCAGCGGTTGACGATGGCGTGGAACAGGTCGGAAGACACGGTGGACCAGCGCCGGACCGGGTCGGCCTCGCTGGGCTGTTCGAGCTTCATGTAGCCGGTGCGGTCGAGCAGGCCGCCGGCGGCCTTGTTGGTCTGCACCCACTTGTCGAAGCCGGCGTCGTCCAGGCCGTGGAACTTGAAGCGCATCTTGGAGAAGCCCGCGCCGCTGTAGTTGGCCGAGAAGCCCTCGTATTCGCCGGCCTTGTTGATCACGGCATGCAGCTTGGTCTCCATGCCGGGCATGGCGTAGATCATGCCGGCCAGCGCGGGCACGTAGAAGGCGTTCATCACGTTGGAAGACGTGATGCGGAACTGGATGGGCCGGTCGACCGGCGCCGCCAGTTCGTTGACGGTGGCAACGCCCTGCTCCGGGTAGATGAAGAGCCACTTCCAGTCGAGCGCGACGACCTCGACCACCAGCGGCTTGGCATTGGCCGGAACCGGACGGGTGTCGTCGATGCGGCGCAGCGCACGGAACGGATCGAGCGTGTGCGTGCTGATCCAAGTGACTGCCCCCAGGGCGATGATGATCAGGAGGGGCGCTGCCCAGATCGCGAGCTCGAGCTGCGTGGAGTGGTCCCACTCGGGCTTGTACTCCGCATCCTTGTTGGACGCGCGGTACTTCCAGGCGAAGAACACCGTCATCGCGATCACCGGGACGATGATCAGCAGCATGAGGACCGTGGCCACCACGACGAGCCGGCCCTGCTGGACCGCGATGTCGCCGGAAGGATTGAGCACGACCATCTCGCAACCGCTCAGGAGAAGGAGCGGTGACAGGAGCAGCAGTCCGCGGAGTTTTTTGAGGAGTTCCATGCCGAAAAGAAATGCGTGGGCTGACGCCAGAATGGGCAAAAAAGTGCGAGTTCTGCGCAAAGACCCGACAATCTAGTCGTTTTCCCCCCTTTCGGGGAGTGGACGTTTTGTCCTATGGCGGAACTTGCCGGGCAATGCGATGCTCGGCGCCGTCCGTGACAATAGATAGAAGCATCGAATTGATGTCGAGTACATACATGTCTACCGCCGATACCGCCATCAGCCCCCAGGAGCGCGAGCGCGAGCTCCAGGAAATCCACGAGCACCGCTCGCAAGTCACCCCGGGCGAGATCGCCGTGGGGGTGGTGATCGGCCGCGCCTCCGAATACTTCGACTTCTTCGTCTACGGTATTGCCTCGGTGCTGGTCTTCCCGGCGGTGTTCTTCCCCTTCGAGAACGACCTGCAGGGCACCTTGTGGGCCTTCGTGGTGTTCTCTTTCGCCTTCATCGCGCGCCCCATCGGCACGATCATCTCGATGAAGATCCAGAGCCGGTTCAACCGGGAGGTGAAGCTCACCATCGCCCTGTTCCTGCTGGGCATCTCCACCGTCTGCATCGCCTTCCTGCCGGGCTACGCCAGCCTGGGCTTCACCTCGATCGTGCTGCTGTCCATCGCCCGCGTCGGCCAGGGCCTGGCGCTGGGCGGCTCGTGGGACGGCCTGCCCTCGCTGCTGGCGCTCAACGCGCCGCAAGGCAAGCGCGGCTGGTACGCCATGCTGGGCCAGCTGGGCGCGCCGGTGGGCTTCATCCTGGCCAGCGGCCTGTTCGCCTTCCTGTATTCCAGCCTGCCCCTCACCGACTTCCTCGACTGGGGCTGGCGTTACACGTTTTACGTGGCTTTTGCAATTAACGTCGTGGCGCTGTTCGCCCGCCTGCGCCTGGTGACCACCGACGAGTACCGCCACATGCTGGAAGAGCGCGAGCTCGCTCCCGTGAGCGTGACTGAACTCACCCGCACGCAGGGCCACAACATCGTCATCGGCGCCTTCGCCGCGCTGGCCAGCTATGCGCTGTTCCACCTGATCACCGTGTTCCCGCTGTCGTGGATCCGCCTGTTCTCGCAGCAGTCGATCTCCGAGTTCCTGGTCATCCAGGTGATCGGCGCCTTCCTGGCGGCCGGCGGCGTGGTGGCCTCGGGCGTCATTGCCGACCGCATCGGCCGCCGCAACACGCTGGGCAGCCTGGCCATCGCCATCGGCGTGTTCAGCGGCTTTGCACCCACGCTGCTGGACGGCGGGCGCCTGGGCCAGGACATCTTCCTGCTGGTGGGCTTCGCGCTGCTGGGCCTGTCGTACGGCCAGGCCGCCGGCGCCGTCACGGCCAACTTCGAGCTCAAGTACCGCTACACCGGCGCCGCGCTCACGGCCGACCTGGCCTGGCTCATCGGCGCGGCCTTCGCGCCCCTGGTGGCCCTGGGTCTCTCGGCCCGCTTCGGCCTGGCCTATGTCAGCGTCTACCTGCTGTCGGGCGCCATCTGCACGCTGATTGCACTGCGGGTGAACAAGGCGATGGAAGAGCGCGACTGATCGCCGCCTGATCATCACTTACGGGGCCGCCCGCCAGACACTGGCCGGCGGCCCTTATTCATTCAAGAGCGGCAAACGGCTGATGATGAGTTCGGCCATGCGCGACGGCGTGCGCCCGCGCAAGGTGACCACGCCGGCCTGGGCCTGCAAGAGCGGCAGGTCGCGAATCTCCAGCAGCTTCAGGCGCCCCGCGGCCACCTCGCCGGCCACGGCCGCATGGGCCGCCACCAGCACCGAATCGCTTTCCAGGGTCACGCGGGTGAGCAGGTTGGCGTCGTCGCATTCGAGCGCCACCTTGAGTTCGTCGGCCGAAGGCAGTCCCAGCATCCGGGCAATGACGCTGCGAACACCGACCGGCACCCGGATCGCCAGGGCGCCGTAGCGCCACGCCTCGGGCAGGCTCACCGGGCCCGTGTCGGCCAGGGGATGGCCGGCGCGAACGTAAAAGCCGCCGGGCTGGCGCTTCAGCGGCCTGGACTGCAGCGACGGATCGGCCGGCAGTTCGGTGGTGTCGGCCACGTAGAACTCGATGTCCTCCTCGCGCAGGCGCTTGAGCAGCAGCTGCCAGTTGCTCACCTCCACGCGCAGGTTGATCCCCGGATGTTCGCGCCGCAGGTCGGCCAGCAGGCCCGGCAGGAAGGTGACGGCCGGAAACGGGCCGACGCCGAAGGCCGTGTCGCCCAGGCGATGGCTGCGATACAGCGCCACGTCGCGCTCCAGGCAATGGCTGTTGAACACCAGCTGCCGGGCCCGCTCGACCACGAATTCGCCGGCCGGCGTCGGCACCACCTCGCTGCCCTTGCGGTCGAACAGCAGCAGGCCCAGCTCCGCCTCGGCAGCCTGGATGCTGCGCGTCAAGGCCGGCTGGCTCAGGTGCACCTGCTCGGCCGCGCGCACGAAGCTGCGCCGGTCCGCCACCGCCACCACATGCGTCCAGCGCCGCAGGTCCATCGCTCTCCTCCTTGAATTGCATCCAATGCATTGATATTAGACGAACAATGCATTGGACTCAATTCGACGGGCGCCGAAGAATCGGGTCTGGAAGACCTACAGCCCCTTCGGGCACGCGGCGCCACCGCAGCGCACGCGCAACGCAAGAGACAAAAGCCAAGAGGATGATCAACATGAACAACGCTCCGCCCGAGGCGGCAGCCGAGCGCGCCGACGCGCGCGTGGCCCGCATCTTTCAGGCACAGCAGGCGGCCTTTTCGGCCGATCCGCTGCCCAACGCCGCCGAGCGCAAGCGCCGCCTGAAGGCGCTCAAGCGCCAGGTCTCCCGCTACCAGGACGTGCTGGCCCATGCCATGAGCCAGGACTTCGGCTTTCGCGCGCATGCCGAGTCGAAGATGCTCGACCTGCTGGGCTCCGCGCTGGAGGCGCAGCACGCCATCTCGCACGTCGCGCGCTGGATGAAGCCCAGCCGCCGCAGCACCGAATGGCTGTTCCTCACCAACAGCGTGCGGGTGCACTACCAGCCCAAGGGCGTGGTGGGCGTGATCGTTCCGTGGAACTTCCCGGTGTACCTGGCCCTCGGCCCGCTGGTGGCGGCGCTGGCCGCGGGCAACCGGGTGATGATCAAAATGCCCGAGGTGACGCCGGCCACCAACGCCGTGCTCAAGACGATGCTGGCCGAGGTCTTCCATGAAAGCCTGGTGGCGGTGGTGGGCGAAGAGCTGGCCGACCCCAACCTCTTCACCTCGCAGCCCTTCAACCACATCGTGTTCACCGGCTCGCCCGCAGTGGGCCGCATCGTGATGCGCACGGCCTCGGAGAACCTCACGCCGGTGACGCTGGAGCTGGGCGGCAAGTCGCCCGCGCTGGTCACGCGCAACTACCCGGTGGCGGACGCGGCCAAGCGCATCACGCACGGCAAGTCCGCCAACTCGGGCCAGATCTGCGTCTCGCCCGACTACGCGCTGGTGCCGCGCGAGCGGGTGCAGGACTTCATCGCCGGCGTGCGCAGCACTTTCGAGAAGTTCTACGCCGGCAAGACCGAAGGCAACCCCGACTACACGGCGGTGGTGAACGAGCGGCAGCTGCAGCGCATGCAGGCCGTGCTGGACGACGCGCGCGCCAAGGGCGCGCACATCGAATCGTGCGCCCCGATGCCCGTGGGCGGCCGCCAGATGCCGCTGCAGATCGTGACCGGCCTGACCGACGACATGCGCATCCTGTCCGAAGAGCTCTTCGGCCCGATTCTGCCGGTGGTGCCCTACGACAAGGAAGAGGACGCGCTGGCCTTCATCAACGCCCGCCCGCGGCCGCTGGCGCTGTACTGCTTTAGCCACGACAGCGCCGAGCGCGACCGGCTGCTGCGCCACACGCACTCGGGCGGCGTGGCCATCAACGACTGGGGCTGGCAGGTGGTGAACCACGATGCGCCCTTCGGCGGCGTGGGCAACTCGGGCATGGGCAACTACCACGGCGTGGAAGGCTTTCGCGAGCTCTCGCATGCGCGCACGGTGTTCAAGCGCCAGCGCTTCTTCCCGGTCGACCTGTTCTACCCGCCCTACGGCAACTTCGTGCAGCGCCTGGCGCTGCGCATCTTCCTGGGCGAGGCCGATCCGGCCCTCGGCCACGCGCCGGGCCAGGCGCCGCATTCCGCTTCGACCTCACAACAACACACGAGACAGCCATCATGAGCAGCAACACCCAGGAATTCGACTACGTCATCGTCGGCGCCGGCTCGGCCGGCTGCGTGCTGGCCGCGCGCCTGTCCGAAGACCCCAAGGTCACGGTCTGCCTGCTGGAAGCGGGCGGCCCCGACAACAGCGTGCTCATCCACGCCCCCGCGGGTGTGGTGGCGATGATGCCCACCAAGATCAACAACTACGGCTTCGAGACCGTGCCGCAGCCCGGCCTGAACGGCCGCAAGGGCTACCAGCCGCGCGGCAAGACGCTGGGCGGCTCCAGTTCCATCAACGCCATGCTGTACGTGCGCGGCAACCGCTGGGACTACGACCACTGGGCCTCGCTGGGCAACCCCGGCTGGTCCTATGACGAGGTGCTGCCCTACTTCAAGCGCAGCGAGAACAACGAGCAGTTCGGCGGCGATGCCTTCCACGGCACCGGCGGCGGCCTGAACGTCACCTACGCCAACCACAAGAGCCCGCTCAACGACGTGTTCATGAAGGCGGCCGCCACCCAGGGCATCCAGCCCACGCGCGACTACAACGGCGAGACGCAGCAGGGCACCTTCATCTACCAGGTCACGCACAAGAACGGCGAGCGCTGCAGCGCCGCCAAGGCCTTCCTCACGCCCAACCTGTCGCGCCCCAACCTGAAGGTGCTGACCCACGCGGTCACCCAGCGCGTGCTCATGAACGGCCGCCGCGCCACCGGCGTGGCCTACTACCAGGGCAGCGAGCTCAAGGAAGTGCGCGCGCGCCGCGAAGTCATCCTCTCGGGCGGCGCCTTCGGCTCGCCGCAGCTGCTGATGCTCTCGGGCATCGGCCCGGCGGCGCACCTGCAGCAGATGGGCATTCCAGTGGTGCACGACCTGCCCGGCGTGGGCCAGAACCTGCAGGACCACATCGACTACGTGCAGGCCTGGCGCGTGGGCAGCAACACCGAGAGCTTCGGCGTCTCCGCACGCGGCGGCCTCAAGGTCACCAGCGCGATGTTCGAGTGGAAAAGCAAGCGCACCGGCATGGTCACCAGCCCCTACGCGGGCGCCGGCGCCTTCATCTGTTCAAGCCCCGAGGTGAAGGTGCCCGACCTGCAGCTGATCTTCGTGATCGCCATCGTGGACGACCATGCCCGCAAGATGCACCTGGGCCACGGCATCTCCTGCCACGTGGACCTGATGCGCCCGCACAGCCGCGGCGAAGTCAAGCTCAAGAGCACCGACCCGCGCGACACGGCGCTGATCGACCCGCGCTTTCTCTCCGACGAGCGCGACCTGCCGATCCTGGTCAAGGGCGCGCAGATCCAGCAGCGCATCATGGAATCCAAGCCCTTCGACGGCATTCGCGGCAAGCAGCTCTACACCACCAGCGCGGACGACCCGGCCAGCCTGGTCGCCGACATCCGCAACCGCGCCGACACGCAATACCACCCCGTGGGCACCTGCAAGATGGGCAGCGACGACATGGCCGTGGTCGATGCGCGGCTGCGCGTGCGCGGCGTCGAGGGCCTGCGCGTGGTCGACGCGTCCATCATGCCCACGCTGATCGGCGGCAACACCAATGCGCCCACCATCATGATCGGCGAGAAGGGCGCCGACCTGATCCGCGAAGAGGCCCGCGCGGCAGCCACCATCGGTGCGGTGGCGCAAGCCGCCTGAAGCCCCGCGGCACGAACAAAAGAACAGCCTTTCCCTTTATCCAACCAAGAAGCAAGACAGGAGACCCATGTCCATCAAACCCATCGCCCTGGCGGCCGCGCTCGCCGTTGCCCTTTCTGCAGCCCACGCGCAGCAGCAGCAGCAGCCGCAAGGACCGAAGCCCGCCACCCCGCTGACGGCGCAAGCGAACAAGCAGTTCGGCGCCGAGCTGCAGCTGGCCAACCAGCAGGATTTCGAGGACGCATCGCGCGGCCTGGTGGCGCGCCTGCCCGACAACATCGTGAAGGACGCCAAGGGCGAGACCGTGTGGGATGCGGGCCGCTTCGGCTTCCTCAAGGGTGATGCGCCGGACACGGTCAACCCCAGCCTGTGGCGCCAGGAGAAGCTCAACGCCATCGCCGGCCTGTTCAAGGTCACCGACGGCATCTGGCAGATCCGTGGCTACGACCTGGCCAACATGACGCTGGTGGAAGGCAAGAGCGGCTGGATCGTGATCGACCCGCTGCTGTCGGCCGAGATGGCCAAGGCCACGCTGGAATTCGCGATGAACCAGCTGGGCCGCAAGCCCGTGACGGCCGTGATCTTCACGCACAGCCACGTGGACCACTTCGGCGGCGTGCGCGGCGTAGTGGACGAGGCCGACGTGCGCTCGGGCAAGGTGCCGGTGATCGCCCCCGAAGGCTTCATGAACCATGCCGTGGCCGAGAACGTGATGGCCGGCAACGCCATGGCCCGCCGCTCGCACTACCAGTTCGGCGCGCCCCTGCCCTACGGCGAGCAGGGCGGCGTGGGCTCGGGCCTGGGGCTGGGCCTGTCGGTGGGCGCGATGGGCCTGATCGCGCCCACCGACCACGTGAAGAAGACGGGCGAGGAGCGCACCATCGACGGCCGCCGCTTCGTCTTCCAGATGGCCAACGGCTCGGAGGCGCCGGCGGAGTTCGCCTTCTACATCCCCGACTTCAAGGCGCTGTGCCTGTCGGAGGTGGTCACCGCCAACATGCACAACATCTACACGCTGCGCGGCGCACAGGCGCGCAACGCGCTGGAGTGGAGCAAGTACATCAACGAGATGAAGGACTTCCACCCCGAGGCGCAGGTGGCCTTCCGCAGCCACCACTGGCCGGTGTGGGGCACGGAGCGCATCCAGCAGCACCTGTCCAACCAGCGCGACCTGTACCGCTACATCAACGACACGGCGCTGAACCTGGCCAACAAGGGCGTCAAGATGGATGACCTGGCCAACGTCACCTACTTCCCCAAGGGGTTGATGAACGACTTCTCCACGCGGGGCTACTACGGCACCCTCAGCCACAACCTGCGCGGCGTCTACAACTTCTACCTGGGCTTCTACGACGGCAACCCGGCCACGCTGCATCCGCTGCCGCTGACCGAGTCGGCCAAGCGCTACGTGGCGGCCGTCGGCGGCATCGACGCGACCATGGACAAGGCCCGCGCCGCCTTCAAGGCCGGCGACTACCGCTGGGCCGCCGAGCTCAACAACAACGCGGTGATGGCCGAGCCGGGCAACGAAAAGGCCCGCCTGCTGCAGGCCGACATCCTCGAGCAGCTGGGCTACCAGGCCGAGTCGGGCGTGTGGCGCAACGAATACCTGGTGGCCGCCCAGGAACTGCGCGGCGGCGTGAAGCCCGTGCGCCTGTCCACGCAGGGGCCGGACATGGTGCGCGGCATGACGCTGGACATGATCTTCGACTTCGTGGCGGTGCGCCTGAACCACGAGAAGGTCGACGGCATGAACGCCGGCATCCAGGTGAACTTCACCGACAGCAACGAGACCTACGCGCTGGAGCTGTCCAACTCGGTGCTCAACAACACCAAGGGCCGCAAGCTGGAGAAGCCCAACACCACGCTGTCGCTCACCCGTCCGGCGTTCTTCAAGATGCTGCTGGGCGGCGTGCCGCTGCCCAAGCTGGTCGAGGCCGGCGAGGCCAAGCTGGAAGGCGATCCGAAGGTGCTGGGCGCGATCTTCGCCAACCTGGACAACTTCAATCCGCTGTTCAACATCGTCACGCCCTGAGGCAGGGCGCAGCAAGGCCTGAAACACCAGGAGTTTCAGGATCTTGTGAAATCCGGACGGCATGCGCGCGACAATGCGCCCATGCCGTCCTCCTCCTCTTCTTCTTCCCCCTCCTCCCAGGGCCGAGCCAATGGTGGCGCCCAGCTGCCGCCGCTGAACCGCCAGTTCGTCGCGCACTTCGGCGAGATGGGCAGCCGCTGGGGCATCAACCGAACCGTCGGGCAGATCTACGCGCTGATCTTTCTTTCGGACAAACCGGTCAACGCGGACGAGATCGCGGAGCTGCTCGAATTCTCCAGATCGAACGTGAGCATGGGCCTGAAGGAACTGCAGGCCTGGCGGCTGGTGCACCTGCGCCATCTTCCCGGTGACCGACGCGAGTACTTCGAGGCGCCGCAGGACGTGTGGGAGATCTTTCGCGTGCTGGTGGAAGAGCGCCGGCGGCGCGAGATCGAGCCGACCTTGTCGATGCTTCGCAGTGCGCTGCTCGAGACGCCCGGCAGCGACGAGGAGCGGCATGCGCAGCAGCGCATGCGCGAGATGCACGACCTGATCGACCGTTTGCTGAAGTGGCTGGACGACGTCCAGCGGCTGGCGCCGGAGACGGCGATGCAGCTCATGGGCATGGGCGCGGCAGTGACGCGGGTGCTGGGGCTGAAGGATCGGCTGACGGGGCAGGCTTCCAAGAAGGCGGCTGGCAAGAAGGCGCGGAAGGGGTAGCGTCTTCTGGTTTTTGAAAGCCGCCTCTTTGGGCTGGGGCGGGCGGGGCGCGGCAGGCGCCAGGGGCCGGGGGCTCGTACCGGGGCGGTCGATGCCTTCGGCATCGACTTCGCTGCGGTGCTCGGGCTGGGGGCTTGTGCGGCAGAACTCGCTGCGCGACTGCGTCGCTACGCTCAGACAGCTGCCGCAAGTCAGTTCACGAAGCGCGCAAGGTGCCCTTGCGCGCAAGCCCCCAGCCCTGCGCTCCTCGCCGCCCCGGAAGTCGCCCCCGGCCCCTGGCGCCTGCCGCGCCCCGCCTGGAGACGGCGTGTCGGTATCAACGAGGGGGAAGCCACCCATCGTTCCCTCAGCAAGCGGTCGGTCGCATCACCGCCGAGCGACGACGGCCAACCTTCGTTCGTTAGACCAACGGATGGCTGCACCGGACGAACAACAACGACGCGTCCTGGCAAAGGCCTGTGTGCCTCTGGGCGCTGGCGCGCCTCTCGGGCGATGAGCAGCGCAGCGGAACCGGCCTGCGTGCAAGGGCACCTTGCACGCTTCAACTTCTAGCTTGCGGCAGCTGTCTGAGCGGAGTGAACGAAGTGAACGCAGCGAGTTCTGCCGCACAGGCCGGCTCCGCGAGCAGCGCAATGCAGTCGGCGCTGAAAGCGCCGACCGCCCGAGTGAAGCGCCAGCGCCCAGAGGCACACAGGCCTTTGCCACCCCACCAACCTCAACGCACTTCGCCACCGATGAAGCGAAGACCCCGCAAGAGCCCAACAGCGACAAGCCCCGTCATCGACAGCATCGCCGCGCCATGCAATCCGACAGCCACCAACGCAACGAGCAGCGGCCTTGAACCGGCCATATCGCTCGCAGCAGCAACATCAGACATGCAAAGAGGCAGCAACGCCGGCACCACCATCAAGCCCGCGCCGTGCAGGCTCGACATCAGGAAAGACCACAGCGCCATGCCCACCTGCCCGGCCGGCGCGCGCAGGGCCCGGGGTGCGCGGCGCCAGACATGCGCCGCCACCGACACCAGCAACAGCGCCGCCACCGCGCACTGAATCAGCATCCGATTCACCTGCAGGCCCGCCACGACCAGCAACGCCACCAGCGCCACCGACGCGACATGGCCCAGGCCGATGGGCCACAGCGCGCCCAAGGCCTGCTTCGTCCCGCCCGAGCGCAGGCCCCAGGCGGCGGCGAGCATCCAGCCCGTGGCCGGATTCAGCCCGTGCAGCGCACCCAGGCCTGCGACCGTCACCCATGGCCAGAAAAGGTCTGCTGCCATCGCTCTTCTCGCGGTTACTCCTGCGCGTGGCAGCAACCACCACTGGCGGCAACAGCCGCAGCAACCGCAGGCCGGCTCGCCGGTGCCGTCTCGTACCGGTCGTGGTGACGGATCCAGTCCATCGTCCAGTTGGGGTTGCGCTCGTCGCGCCCCTTGGGCGTCAGGTCCAGCAGGTCGTAGGTGCCCATCATCACTTCCACACCGCGGCCGTAGGTCGAATAGGTGTGATAGACCGAGCCCACGTCGTCCTTGAAAAACACGCTCACGCCCGGCGCCTCCTCGCTCGGAAAGGCCTGCACGCCGTAGTTGTACGGCACCTCGCCCGACGCGATCTGCTCGGGCGAAAAGCTCACGCCGAAATCCTGGTTGAAGTCGCTGCCGTGGGACGACACCCACCTGAAATCCCAGCCCATGCGGCGGCGAAAGCGCTCGATCTGCTCCAGCGGCGCGCGCGATACCACCAGCAGCGTCGTGTCCCGATGCGCCAGATGCAGCTGCATGCCGCTGCTCAGGTGGTCGGACATGAACGAGCAGCTCGGGCAGCCCTGCTCCCAGTCCGGGCCCAGCATGAAGTGCTGCACCAGCAGCTGATGCCTGCCGTCGAACAGCTCGGCCAGCGTGCGCTTGCCCTCGGGCGCGTCGAACACATAGTGCTTCTTGATGTGCACCCAGGGCAGCGCGCGCCGCTCGCGGGCGATCTGGTCGCGCAGGCGCGTCATCTCCTTCTCGTGCGCCAGCAGCGACTTTCGCGCGGCCAGCCAGCGGTCTTGCGGCACCACGGGGTGGTCGGCCGAGATCGGTTCCTTGGGGGCGATGGCAATGCTCATGATCGGACTCCTTGCTTGGCTTGCGCCGTTTGGTGGTTGAAAGAAAGAAAGAAAGAAAAAGACAATGCGTGGCCCGGCCGCCGCCAGGTGGCGGATGCTTGCTCTCGGTACGTCGATGGCCTGGCGAAGCAACCCAGGAATGAAGGCCGGTGCTTGCCTCGCCGGCCTGTCAGGCGGTCAGCCTGTGTGCGCGGCGGCCTTCTTGCTTTGCGGTGCCGCGCGCTGCGGCCGCCGGATGGCGCGGACCTTGCCGCTGGTGCCGCCGCCTGCATAGAACAACCCGGCACCGTCCGATTCCAGCCCGCTCACCGCGGTGCCGGCCGGCATCTCCAGCCGCTCGAGGACCGCGCCGCTGTCGGGGTCGATGCGACGGATGTCGCTCTCCTCAGCCTCCCAAGTGCCGTGCCACAGCTCGCCCTCGACCCAGGTCACGCCGGTGACGAAGCGGTTCGACTCGATGGTGCGCTTCACCGCGCCCGTGTCGGGATCGATCTGGTGGATCTTCCGCTCGCGGTACTGGCCCACCCACAGGCTCCCCTCTGCCCAGGCCAGGCCCGAATCGCTGCCCTTGCCCGGGGCAGGAATCGAATGCAGCACCTTGCCGGTGGCCGGGTCGATCTTGTCGATGCGCGCCTCGGCGATCTGGTAGAGGTGCTTGCCGTCGAAAGCCGTGCCGGCATCGCCGCCGCAATCGAGCGTGCGCTCCAGCTCGCCCGTGCCCGGGTCGAACGCCACCAGCGCCGGGCCGGTGGCAGCCCACACGCGGTGCCCGTCGTGCGTCACGCCGTGGATCCTGTCCGCGCCGCCGAAGGGGCCGTACTCGCGCACGATCTCGGCGGCATGCACCAGCGCGCCATGGGTGGCCTGTTCGCGTTCCGTGGTCTTCGTCATTGCCTTGCTCCTGTCGGTGGTTGAGCGCGCCATTTGCGCGGCGGCGCCATGGAGGCAAATCTAATCAAGCTGCAGCGCAGCGGGGAGTAACAAGATCGTCGTGAATCCGGTCAGCGGCGGGGCCAGCCAGCGGCGCGCCCTCGCCTGCCCGATGGCGCGCACACGCCCGTCGGCTTCCAGTTCGACCAGCGCACGCTGCACCGTGCGCTGGCTGGCGCCCAGCGCCTGCGCCAGCGCCGAGGTGGACCAGGCGGCGCCATCCGAGAGCAGTGCGATCAGCGAGGCCTGCTCGCCGTCGATGGGCGGGGCCAGCAGCACCACCTCGCGCCCGCGCAGCGGCTTGAGCACGAAACCGCGCGCGGTGGCTTCGATGTCCGCCATGGGCGCCGCCAGGGCGCGCAGGCGCCCCATTTCCACGCGCAGCCGGGCGCGGTGCGTCTCGTCCGGATGGCGGGTGCGGAAGGCGCTGGCGATCAGTGCCTCGCGGGCCACGTCACCGGGCCATGCCGCGGCCAGCTCGCGCACCAGCGTGAACAGGATCGGCCGGCGTGCCAGCGGCAGCCACTCGCTGCCCGCGCGCAAGCCGTGCCGGCAGGCATCGGCCACCAAGGCACCGGAGGCCAGCAGCGCCTCCACGTCGCCCAGATGCAGGAGTTGCTCGCCCTCCCCGCCGAGCCTGCGCGCCGCGGGCCGTTCGAAGGCCGCGCTCGCATCGGCCACCTCGGCCAGGAGCGCCGGCACCTGCGCCCGGTCGGCGGCCCGGCGGGAACGCTGCAGCGCCGTTCGGGCCTTCGTGGTCTGCAGCTGGCGCAAGGCCAGCTCGGCAGTGCTCAGCTCGGCCACCGTGGCCAGCACCGGCGGCAGGCCGGCGGATTCCAGGCCGTCCAGCAGCGACGCCGCTTCGTCCAGGCGCCCCAGCAGCAGCAGGCGGCGCGCGGCGACGAGGCGCGCCTGCATGGCGTTGACCGTGTCGCCGCCCGCCAGCAGCGTGGCCGATGCCGACGCCAGGGTGCGCGGCGATCCGCTCAGGTCGCGCATGGCCAGGGCGACCTCCGCCTCGGCCACCACGCAGCGCGCCCTTGCAAGATGCTCGTGCGTACCGAAGCCGCGCGCGGCCTTGCGCAGCAGTTCGCGGGCGCGCGGATGCTCGCCCAGCTGCGCCATGGCGATGCCGCGCAGCGCCAGGGCGGGCGGGTCTTCCCGCAAGGCCACGCGCTTGAGCGCACCGAGCGCGTCGCCGGCAGCCAGGGCGCGGGCGGAGGCGGCGATGAGCGAATCCATGCGGGGCTCGATTCGAAGCTTCAGCGCTCGACGAACAGCTCGCCGATCAGTTCGCGCAGCCAGCGGTTGGCCGGGTCGTCCTCGAAGCGCCGGCTCCAGTGCAGCGACACGTCGAAGTCGCGCAGCGGGAAGGCCGGCTCGACGATGTCGTAGCCGCCCTGCTCCGCAAAGCCGCGCGCGATGTTGCGCGGCATGACCACCGCCAGGTCGGTGGCGCGCACGATGGCCGGCAGCACCATGAAGTGCTCGGTGGTCAGCCGCACGCGGTCTTCCAGCTTGAGCAGGTGCAGGATGCGCAACGTTTCTGCATGGGTGCGCACCGCCACGTACTCGAGCTTGCGCAAGGCCTCCAACAAGGCGCCGCCGCGGCGCTTGCGCTGCGCGAAGGGATGGCCGCTGCGCAGCAGCACGATGTAGCGGTCTTTCAGCAGCAGCTTGCGCCGCGTGTCCTTCACCTCGGGCAGGAAGCCGAAGGCGAAGTCGACGCGCCCGCTGTCCAGTGCCGGCGCCACCTCGTGCGGCGCCAGCGCCATGGTCTCGATGCGGATGCCGGGCGCCAGCGGCCCCAGCCCCGCCATGAGCGCCGGCAGGAACCGGCCCTCGCCGATGTCGCTCATGTGGATGCGAAAGGACTTGCGCGAGGCCGAGGGCTCGAAGCGGTCGGGCTCGTTCAGCGCGTCTTCCAGCGTGGCCAGCGCCGACTGCACCGCCTGCGCCAGGCGCTCGGCGCGCGGCGTGGGCACCACCCCGCCGGGCGCACGGGTGAACAGGGCGTCCTGCAGCAGCAGGCGCAGCCGCCCCAGGCCGTGGCTGGCGGCCGGCTGCGTCAGGCCCAGGGCCTCGGCGCCGCGGCTGACGCTGCGGGCGCGGTAGACCGCGTCGAACAGCCGCAGCAGGTTCAGGTCGATGGCCTCGATATGCATGGCGTGCATGTTACTTAGGCCGCTCATTGTATTGATGGCCGCCTTGCGCGAACGCACACTCTCGCGCTGGCGGTCCTTCCGCCACCACAAGGAAAAGGAGACAACGCCATGCAACGCATCCGCTGGATTTCCGCTTCGATCCGCACCGCACTGCTGTGCGGCGCCGCCACCGCCGCGCTGGCCCAGACGCCGCCGGCCGACGAGCCCGGCTGGGCCAAGGGCCGGCCCAAGGCCAACCAGGACGCCATGCGCATGGCGCCGGTGCCCGCCTTCCCCATACCCACCGCGGCCGACAAGCTGCCCACGGCCAAGTTCAAGCTGCCGCCGGGCTTCAAGGTGGAGACCTTCATGCCCGGCGTGCTCGATGCGCGCGAATTGCGCGAAGGCGCCAACGGCACCATCTTCGTGAGCACGCTCTTCGTGGGCCAGAAGGTCTACGCCATCACCAACAGCGGCGGCAAGCGCGAGCTCAAGACCATCATCGACAAGATGCCGATGGCAGCGGGCATCGCCTACGACAAGGGCACGCTCTTCGTGGCCACCAACACCAAGATCATGCGCTACGACGGCATCGACGCAAAGCTCGACAACGTCGGCGAGCCGAAGGTGATCTACGACAAGCTGCCCGGCGGCGAGGACCACAGCTGGAAGTTCCTGCGCATCCACAACAACAAGCTGTACTTCCCCATCGGCGCGCCCTGCAACATCTGCGACCCGGGCGAGTACGCCAAGATCTACCGCATGGACCTGGACGGCAGCAACGTCGAGACCATCGCGGCCGGCGTGCGCAACACGGTGGGCTTCGACTTCGACCCCAAGACGGGCGACCTCTGGTTCACCGACAACGGCCGCGACTGGTTCAGCGAAGAGCTGCCAAACGACGAGCTCAACCGCGTCGAAATGAAGGCCAAGCTGGGCCAGCACTACGGCTACCCCTACTGCCACCAGGGCAGCATCCCCGACCCCGAGTTCGGCTGGGGCAAGAAGTGCAGCGACTACGTCAAGCCGGCCGCGCTGCTGGGGCCGCACGCCGGCTCGCTGGGCCTGAAGTTCTACGACGGCAAGATGTTCCCGGCCAAGTACCGCGGCGCCATGTTCATCGCCCGCCACGGCCCCTGGAACCGCAGCGTGAAGTACGCCGACGTGTCGGTGGCCTGGCCCGA
Organism: Variovorax soli NBRC 106424; assembly: GCF_001591385.1. Classification (GTDB taxonomy): domain Bacteria; phylum Pseudomonadota; class Gammaproteobacteria; order Burkholderiales; family Burkholderiaceae_C; genus Variovorax; species Variovorax soli. The sequence continues at coordinate 4,584 of NZ_BCUU01000076.1, read as the reverse complement.
CGGAAAGGGCGGCGCCAAGGTCGAGCCCTTCATGACCGGCTTCGTGGAGAACAACACCTACCTCGGCCGCCCGGTGGACTTCCTGGTGATGAAGGACGGCTCGCTGCTCGTGAGCGACGACCACGCCGGCGCCATCTACCGCATCAGCTACACGGGCAAATGAAGGGACTGCGCCTCGCTTTCATCAGCTTCCTCGGCGCAGGCGCGCTGCTGGGCCCGGCCATGCCTGGCGCATGGGCCCAGCAGGCCAAGAACAGCGGCGCAAAGCCGGCTGCGAAGCCGGCCGCCGCCGCGCCTGCTGCGCCCAGTTATGCCCAGCGCTACGCGCAGGTGTGCGCGGCCTGCCACGGCGCCAACGGCCGCAGCGACATGCAGGGCGTGCCGGCGCTGGCCGGCCAGCCTTCCTTCTATGCCATCACCCAGCTGTTCCTGTTCCGCGAGGGCCGCCGCGCCAACGAGGCCATGACGGCAGTGGCCAAGACCATGACGGACGACGACATGCGCGGCTTTTCCGACTTCATCGGCACACTGGCGCCGGTGCCGGCCCCGCCGCCCGCCGCCGCGCCCGACGCGCAGCGCATGGCGCGCGGCAAGCAGCTGGCCACGGAGCACAAGTGCGTGTTCTGCCACGGCGACGATTTTTCCGGCGGCCAGCAGGTGCCCCGCATTGCCCAGCAACAAGAGGACTACCTGGCCGCCACCCTGCACGAGTTCAAGAGCGGCAAGCGCCCGGGCTATTCCATGGCCATGAGCGAAGCCCTTCGGCCGGTGCCGGCCGCCGACCTCGACACGCTGGCCTACTACCTCGCGCGATTCACCTCCCCTGCCAAGTAGTCCGGCGACTCTCGTTTCCCAACCACAACAGCTGCCAGCCACCCGGCGCGCACGGCCGCGCCACGCCAGCCACGGAGAACCCTTTTGGAAGTTTCGTTCAGCAAAGAGATTGAGGCACTGCGCCTGGGCGCAGGCCAGACCTTTCACGGCGAGGGCATCCTCGCCATCACCAAGGGGCTGCTGCAATCGGGCGTGTCCTACGTGGGTGGCTACCAGGGCGCGCCGGTGTCGCACCTGCTCGACGTGATGGTGCAGGCCAAGCCCTACATGGACGAGCTGGGCGTGCATGTGGAGGCATGCTCCAACGAAGCCTCGGCAGCGGCGATGCTGGGCGCCTCCATCCACTACCCGTTGCGCGGCGCCGTCACCTGGAAGTCCATCGTCGGCACCAACGTGGCGGCCGATGCGCTGTCCAACCTCTCCTCGCCCGGCGTGAAGGGCGGCGTGCTGATCGTGGTGGGCGAGGACTACGGCGAAGGCGCCAGCGTGATCCAGGAACGCACCCACGCCTACGCGCTCAAGTCGGGCATGTGCCTGCTCGACCCGCGCCCCGAACTCGCGCAGATGGTGCGCATGGTCGAGCACGGCTTTGCGCTCTCCGAAGCCTCGAACATGCCCTGCATGATGGAGCTGCGCATTCGCGCCTGCCACGTGCGCGGCAGCTTCGACTGCAGCGACAACATCGCACCCGCCATTTCCACGCGCGAGCTGATGAACGAGCCGGCCGGCTTCGACTACATGCGGCTGGCGCACCCGCCCGTCACCTTCCGCCAGGAAAAGCTCAAGGGCGAGGAGCGCATTCCGGCCGCGCGGCGCTACATCACCGAGCACGGCCTGAACGAGCTCATGGCCGGGGGCGCGCACAGCGACCTGGGCATCGTGGTGCAGGGCGGCCTGTACAACGCCCTGCTGCGCGCCCTGCAGCAGCACGGCCTGGCCGACGCCTTCGGCGACAGCGCCATCCCGATCCTGGTGCTCAACGTCACCTGCCCGCTGGTGCCCGGGCAATTGGCCGACTTCTGCACCGGCAAGCGCGCGGTGCTGGTGGTGGAGGAAGGCCAGCCCGAGTACATCGAGCAGGAAATCGCCACGCTGCTTCGCCGCCGCGGCATCCAGACGCCGCTGCACGGCAAGGACTTCATTCCGCTGGCGGGTGAACTCGGCGCCGAGGCACTGGCCGGAGCGCTGGCCAGCTGGGTCGGCCGGTACCTGCCGCAGCATTCGAATTCAGGCGCCGGCCAGTGGCTGGCCGCGAACGCCGAGCGCCGCGCCGCCGTGGCGAAGATGCTCGAAGCGCCGCTGCCCAACCGGCCGCCGGGCTTCTGCATCGGCTGCCCCGAGCGGCCGGTGTTCTCCGCCCTCAAGCTCGCGCAGCAGGACACCGGCCCGGTGCACGTGGCCGCCGACATCGGCTGCCATGCCTTCGGCACCTTCGAGCCCTTCTCCATGGGCCACTCCATCCTCGGTTACGGCATGAGCCTGGCCAGCCGCGCGGGCGTGTCGCCGGTCATGCAGCGGCGCGTGCTGTCGGTGATGGGCGACGGCGGCTTCTGGCACAACGGCCTGCTCACCGGCGTGCAGAGCGCCCTGTTCAACGGCGACGACGCGGTGCTGCTGATCTTCAAGAACGGCTACACCTCGGCCACCGGCACGCAGGACATCATCTCCACGCCGGACGACGCCATCAAGGAGCATGCGGTCGACAAGCAGCAGAGCCTGGTGGACAAGAACAAGACCATCGAGAGCACGCTGCAGGGCCTGGGCGTGCAGTGGCTGCGCACCGTGCACAGCTACGACGTGGCCACCATGCGCAAGACGCTCACCGAGGCCTTCACCAGCGACTTCAACGGCTTGAAGGTGGTGATTGCCGAAGGCGAATGCCAGCTCGAGCGCCAGCGCCGCATCAAGCCCTGGATCGCCGGGCTGCTGCGGCGCGGCGAGCGCGTGGTGCGGGTGAAGTACGGCGTTGACGAGGACGTGTGCACCGGCGACCACGCCTGCATCCGCCTGTCGGGCTGCCCCACCCTCACCATCAAGGACAACCCCGACCCGCTCAAGGTGGACCCAGTCGCCACGGTCATCGACGGCTGCGTGGGCTGCGGCCTGTGCGGCTCCAACGCGCACGCGGCCACGCTGTGCCCTTCCTTCTACCGCGCCGAGGTGGTGCAGAACCCCAAGTGGCACGAACGCCTGCTGCACAGCCTGCGCGGCAGGCTTGTACGCGCACTCCAGCCCGCATGACGACTTCCATGGACCGTACCCAACCCATCACTGTTCTCATCTGCGCCCTGGGCGGCGAAGGCGGTGGCGTGCTCACCGAATGGCTGATCGAGGCCGCGCGCGCCAGCGGCCATGCCGCGCAGAGCACCTCGATTCCCGGCGTGGCGCAGCGCACCGGCGCCACCACCTACTACGTGGAGGTCTTTCCGGTTCCGGTCGCACAGCTGGGCGGGCGCAGGCCGGTGTTCAGCCTGAGCCCGGCACCCGGTGCACTGGATTGCATCGTCTCGTCCGAGCTGCTGGAAACCACCCGCCAGATCGGCAACGGCATGAGCTCGCCCGAGCGCACGCTGGTCATCTCCTCGTCGGCGCGCAGCCTCACCACCGCCGAGCGCATGGTGCCCGGCGACGGGCGCGCCGATGCGCAGCGCCTGCTCGAGGTGGTGCGCAGCTTCAGCCGCGAGCACCGGGTGTTCGACATGGGCGCCATGGCGCGCGAATGCGGCACCGTGGTGAGCGCGGTGATGCTGGGCGCACTGGCGGGCAGCGGCGTGCTGCCTTTCTCGCGCGAGCACTTCGAAGCCGCCATCCGCGGGCATGAAGACCCCGCCAAGCCCAGCCGCATGACGCAGGCCAGCCTGCGCGGCTTCGCCCAGGCCTTCGACGCGATGCACCAGCCGCGCGAGCACGCCATGCGCATCGCGCAGATGCTCGACGGCGACAAGGACGAAGCGCCGCCTGCCGCGGTGCCCGCCTTGCCCGAGGCAGCACGCGCCGTGTTTCCGCCGGCGGTTCACGACATGCTCGCGCTGGGCCACGCACGCCTGGTCGACTACCAGGACGCGGCCTACGCCGACCTGTACCTGCACCGGCTCCAGCAGGTGCTGCAGGCCGAGCGCAACGCCGATCCGGCGGGCGCGCACGGCTTTGCCATCACGCGGGAGATGGCGCGCTGGCTCGCTCTGTGGATGGCTTTCGACGACATCGTTCGCGTGGCCGACCTGAAAAGCCGCGCCAGCCGCAGCCAGCGCGTTCGGCGCGAAGCCAAGGCCGGCGCGCACGACCTGCTCAAGGTCTACGACCACTTCAAGCCCGGCGTGCCCGAGTTCGCGGCCCTGTTGCCGGCACCGCTCGCCGCGCGCCTCACCGCCTGGGACAGGCGGCGGCAGGCCGGCGGCAAGACACCCTGGGCCGTGCCGCTGAAGGTGGGCAGCCATTCGGTAGCGGGCATGCTCTCGCTGCGCGTGCTCGCATCGCTGCGCGGCCTGCGCAAGAGCGGCAGCCGCTTCGCGGAAGAACAGGTGCTGATCGAGCGCTGGCTGAAGGCCGTGCTGGACGGCGCCGCGCAGGGCAGCTGGCACCTGGCGCACGAGGTGGCACTGTGCGGGCGCCTGATCAAGGGCTACGGCAGCACCAACGAACGCGGCAAGCGCAACCTGCTGCACGTGATCGACCACCTGGTGCCGGCGGAGCACGCGCCCGGGCGTTCGCCGCAGGCGCGCGCCGATGCCGTGGCCGCCGCACGCGAGG
>NZ_BCUU01000075.1 GCF_001591385.1 Variovorax soli NBRC 106424 | reverse complement strand
GCCACGGTGGTGGACGCACGCCGGCCCAAGGTCGGCGTGGCGCTCGAGCCGCTGGCGCCCACCCAGGCGCCGAGCCCCTCGCCGGCGCCCGGGCGCTGGAAGGGCGCGCTGGGCGGCATCGGCGGCATGGGCGCCCTGTTCATGCTGGCGCTGCAGTTCGGCGAATAAGCCGCGCTTGCAGCGTTGGTGCTGCTATCCTGCGCCGATGCGACTCGTCCTCAAATGGCTTCTCAGCGCCGTAGCGCTGCTTGCGGTGGCCTACGTCTACAGCGGCGTGCAGGTCAACAATTTCGTCTCGGCGCTGATCGCTGCAGCGGTCATCGGGCTGCTCAACGCCGTGCTGCGGCCGGTGCTCGTGATCCTCACGCTGCCGGTCAGCATCGTCACCTTGGGCCTCTTCCTGTTCGTCATCAATGCGCTGATGTTCTGGTCGGCTTCGGGGCTGCTCAACGGATTTCACGTGGCCGGGTTCTGGGCCGCGCTGCTCGGGTCGCTGATCTACTCGGCGCTGGGCCTCATCATCGACGCGGCGCTGTCGAAGACGCCCGCCTGACGCCGCGGCGGCCTGAGCGGGCCGCTCCCACCCCAGTCCTATCGCGGAAGGTCGCGCTCGTCCAGCATCTGCTGGCGAAGCTGCGCGTCGATTTCGCGCGCGCGGGCGTCGATGATCGACGCCTCGTAGTGGTCCAGCGGCGGCAGGCCCGGCTTGCCTTCGGCCATCTGGCGCGCCAGGTCTTGCGCGGCCTTGAAACGGTCGCGCGCTGCCGGGTAGTCGAGCATGGCCACATTGGCCTCGGCCTCGGCGCGGATGGCGCGCAGCGGCTCGTTCTGGGCGCCGTACAGCGAGGAGAGCGTGCGCCAGGCCGTGGCGTCGCCCGCATCCCTTGCCACCCGGTCGCGCAGGCCCTGGACGATGGGCGCCATCTGCGCGGCTGTTTGCCTGCTTGCCACCGCCCATTGCGCGGCCTGGATCTGCTCGGGCCGGTCCTTGGACTTGACGTCGATCCACGGCGTGGCGCGCGCCGGCGTGCCGGCGGCCAGCTCGATCTCGGCCGACAGGAGCCGCGCCAGCCGGGCGGCCGATGCGTCGCCGTTAGTGCGCGTCACCAGCCGGGCCGCCAACGCCCGCGCCGAGTCGAATTCGCGCAGCTGGGAGGCCGACATGGCCGCCGCATACAAGGTGCCCGCCTGCTGCGCCGCAGAGCCCTTGTCGAAATCGGAATCGCTCGCCGCATTGACCCACAGGCGAAACTGGTCGACGCCGGCGCGCGCCAGCACGCGGGCGCGGGCCGAAACCATGGCGTGATCCATCACCAGCGGCAGCGCGGCCGCGCTGCCCGGGGTCTGCTGGGACCGCGCCTGCATGTCGGCAATCCGTTCGGAAGTCAGCGGGTGGCTGCGCAGGTAGGGGTAGGAGCCGTTGTCGTTCAGGCGCGATGCGTACTGCAGCTTCTCGAACATTGCGGCCGCGCCCTGGGGCGCATAGCCGGCCTGGGTCATCACGCCGAAGCCGACGCGGTCGGCCTCGCGCTCCATGTCGCGCGAGAAGCCAAGCTGCGAGTTCATCGCATAGGCCTGGGTGCCCATGATCATCGCCTGGCCCAGGTCGCCGCCGCTGCGCCCGCCCGCGCGGCTGGCCGCAATGGCGCCGAGGATCATGCCGGCCAGCATCCACGGTGTTTGCCTGGACTGCTTGTCCAGCATGCGCGCGATGTGGCGCTGCGTGACGTGCGACAACTCGTGGCCCATGACGGTCGCCAGTTCGTCGCGGCTGCCCACTGCGGCAATCAGCCCCAGGTTGATGCCCATGTAGCCGCCCGGCAGCGCGAAGGCGTTGATCTCGCGCTCGCGCATGAGCACCACGCGCCAGGCAAAGCGCTCTTCCATCTCGGGCGAGAGTTCCCCGCGCGTGCGGGCCGCGGCCATGAGCTTGCGGAAGATGGCCGTCACGTACTCCTGCAGCACCGGGTCGTCGGTGTAGGCGTTGTCGCGGTACAGCTCGCGCCCGATGCGGTCGCCCAGCTGCCGCTCGGCGGAGATGGTCATCTCGCCGCCGTCGCCCATGCCGGGCAACTGGGCGCGCGCCACGGAGGGCAGCAGCAACATCAGCACCTGCGCCACGATCAGCAGCGCAGCCAGGAAGGATCTGCAGCGGGAGGGTGATGATGAAGATGAGGGTGAAGTCATCGACGACGGGCTGGTCAAGCGCGGCACGTTGGGGACATGGGCGAATCATCGCGCAGGTCGGGCAGGCCGTCTGCGGCACTTATGATCAACTTTCGTGTCCATCCTGCATCCATGAGTTCCCTCACCCATTTTGACGAACGCGGCCAGGCCCACATGGTCGATGTTGCCGCCAAGCCCGCCACGCACCGCGTGGCCATTGCCACCGGCCGCATCGAAATGCTGCCCGACACCCTGGCACTGATCGAATCCGGCAGCGCCAAGAAGGGCGACGTGCTGGGCATTGCCCGCATCGCCGGCATCCAGGCGGCCAAGAAGACCAGCGACCTGATCCCGCTGTGCCACCCGCTGGCGCTCACGCGCGTGGCGGTCGAGTTTGCCACCCAGGCGGGGGACGAGGCCGAGGGCACGCTGCCGCAAGTGCTTTGCATGGCGACGGTGGAGACCGTGGGGCCCACCGGCGTCGAGATGGAGGCGCTGACGGCCGTTCAGGTGGCCCTGCTGACCGTGTACGACATGTGCAAGGCGGTGGATCGGGGGATGACGATTACCGGGGTGCGGGTGCTGGAGAAGCACGGGGGGAAGTCGGGGAGCTTCGTGGCGGATTGAGGCGTAGCAGCGGCGGGAATACCCGCCACCGCTTCAGGAAAAAGCCTCAGAACGGCGGAGATACCACCGGCCGCCAGCTACGGCGCCAGCCCTTGGCCATGCAGCCGTCGCCCACCTTCTGCGTGCCGCCCACACCGGTCAGGTAGCCGGTCTCGTTCGTGCAGTCCGGATCGGGCTTCAAGTCCGGTCGGCCTTCGTTGGGCTGGCCGATCATGTTGCGTGAGCTCACGTTGCCCCGCGTGAAGCCGCCGGCCGGAATCGACACGACCGAGTAGGTGTCGAAGGTACCGTTCGAGTCGATGTCGAAGGAGTTCTTGTTCTTGCCGGTCAGCGCGTCCAGCACGTAGATGATGTTGGGCAGGCTGCCGGTGGCGGTGCAGGATTCCAGGCCCAGGTTGCGGTCTTCCGGCAGGAAGGATGTGATCATCACGCTGCTGCCCAGGTTGGACAGGTCGCCCACCACCCGTTCGCCATTCGCCATAGCGCCGTCGTAGACGATCACACCAAGATTCAGGAACCATCCCTTCTTGGTCTTCCAGTCGACGGGGTTCGCGCTGACCGCGTAGAACTTCTTGCCGGTCTCGAGCTTGCCCGATCCGTCCTTGACCGAGTTCAGGTCGATGGTTTGCTCGACCAGGTCGGCCATGGCCACCTTGGTAAAGCCCGCCTTGTCGTCGCTCCCGATCGGCGTCTGGTCCCAGATGCCGTAGATGCCCTGCTTGCGGGCCGGCGTGGCCAGATCGTCCTCGTCCAGCAGGATGCCGGTGCCGACCACCACGATGGCACCGCACTGCGTCGAGCTGCTGTACGCACAGGCGCTGCCGTCGCCCGGGTGGGTCTGCCACGTTGGCGCGGCGTAGATCGGCTGGGTTTTGCCGCCCGGGGTGGTGAACAACGGCCTGTCGTAAGACACCACGAATTTCGACGTGCGCAAATCAAAGCGCCACAGGTTGCCGTTCGCGTCGCCTGCATAGGCCGCCACGATCCGGCGCGTGGTGTCGCGCACGGCGACCACGCCGCCCAGGCCGCGGTTGCCGCCGTTGGCCGTGTCATCGTTGCCAAAGCCCGTAGGCAGCGGGATGAACTTCTTGAGCTTGCCGGTGAGCGCCTCCACCACGTACAGCCCGACCTTCTTGCCTGCGCCTGCATAGTGGCCGCTTCCGGTGAGCATGACCCACGTTCCATCGTCGAGCTGGCCGGCGGCGGGGTTGTTGGTCACGTTGGCCAGGTCGCCGTAGCCTGTGGTCTTGTTGTCCAGTTCCCAGAGAAAGTGATTTTTGGTCGGGGTCCGGTCGGACGCGTTCATGGGCGACTCCAGGCCGTACATGAAGCTGCCTGCGCGGCCACCGGTGCCCAGCACCAGCTGGCGCCATGCTTCAGTACCAGATGCCGGGGTCTCGCCCTTCTTGTCGAACACGTCCTGTTCCACCAACGGACCATCCAGCGTGTAGCGGAAGCGGAAGTTGGTATTGGCCAGGTCGATCTGCGAGGCCATGGCGCCCTTGGGCATGAACTCTGCCAATTCCGTTCCCGAGGGAATTCCGGTCAACGCCGCGTCGGTTTTTGCAGCGTTCAGCACATGCACCTTGCCGTTGTTGGTGGCGGCAAAGATGGTCGGCGGCAAGGAAGTTTTCTTCGTCTTGTACGCGGCATACGAGCTGCTGCCCTCTACCGAGCCGTAGATGTTGTAGCCCATGTCGATGCGTCCGCCCACGAACACCGGCGGCGAGTTGACCGAGGCGCCGATGGGCTGCTTGCGAGAGCGATAGATGGTGCCGTTGATGTCGGTCCGAGGGTCCTCGCCCAGCAAGTAGCGGATGAAGCTGCTGTCGGTCCTCTGCAGCTTGTTGGCATTCAGCAGCGCCTGGAGATCGGACGGCAGGCTGCTCAGCGTCGTCGTGGAATTCAGTTCCTGACGCAGGCCGGCCGATGTGCTGGGTGCGCTCGCGTCGTAACTGGACAGCGCAAAGATCTTGCGGCTTGCCAGCGCCGGCATCTTGGCGTTGGCCGACCAGGCCGGGATGGGCTTGCCCGTGCTCTTGTCGACATTGGCATAGCCTCCGTTCGCATCCAGCGCGAAGGCCTTGATGTCGCCGCTGTTGTCCGAGGTTTGATATTCGGTGGTGTACTTGAACTGGTTCTCCAGTGTTTGGAATTCGCTGCTGTTACCCGACACCGCCACGCCAGCGTCATTGCCGGAACCGACCATGCTGCTCAGGGCATTGTCGATTGCACGCCGCACGTCGTCGCCGGAATACACGCTGTAGGCCCGCCCACCACCAGTGAAACCGGCGCGAATGAAGTCGTTGACTCGAAGCGAATCGCTGGTACTGGAATCATTCAGATTCACGCTGGTCTTGCCATCGGCCCACGAGGGCTTGGCCAACGTGGTGCTTCCAGCCAACCAATCGTTGTTGTACTTATTGATCTGCGCCCAGGTAAGCCCGCCATTGGTGCCGGCATCCCCGGACGGCGTCAGGCCCCAGCCGATGGTGTAGGTGGTGATGTTTTGCCAGAACGTCGGATTGTTCTGGCCGTCGATCGGAAGAATGTTGTTCCCGAGAGTCCCGGAGAAATCCAGGTTCCAGAAAAGGTTGGCAGTCAAATCGGCCAAGCCGTTGGAACTGACCTTTCCGTCGCTGTACGGGACGTAGTAATTCCTCGCCTTCAGCCTTGTTGCCAAGGTCGCGTTATTCCAGCCGGTGGCGCCGGCAGGCTCATATTTGAGCGCAGCCGGATTTCCCCCGGGGTTTCCGTCTTGATTGACTCCTGCGACGCTCGCCCACTGCGTGCCTGCATTCTTGCTGGTACCGCTGTTCCAGGCGCCATCGGACAGCACGATGGCGAACGAACGCCGGCAACTCAGGTCTTGCGCGTTCTCCGAGCTGGTACTTGTGGGATCGTTTTTCCAGGGGTTTCCAAATGACCGCGGATCGGTGCTGTTGGCATATCTGTTTGTCCCCGAGTAGTAGTCGGCCGCAAGGGACAGCGCTTGATGCGATGGCGTGCCTCCCGCTGGAACGATGCCATAGAGCCAGGTGTAGAGATCGGTCTTCCAGTTGCCACCGGTGCCATCCCTGAAATACCTGACGCCCTGCTTGATGGAAGACGAGGCTGGATATTCGTAGGCGCAACCGCGCCTGTCGCACTCGTACGATTTGGCATTGAACTGCAAATAGCCAATGCGGAACTTGTTTTCGTAACTCTGCAGCGCCTGGCCGATTGCCGTCCCGACAGCCAACGAGCGGTTGCGATACCAGTAGTACCAGTTGAGGATGTTCTTGAGCTCTACAGCCTGGGAGCACGTGGTTGCGTTGACGCCGCAATCTGTTCGGTTGTTGGTCGGTGGCAAGGCGATGGTTGCCGGCCCTGTTGGCGTGATATCAACCTGCACTCGGTTGCTCGCGTTGCAATCGCCGCCGGGGCATCGCACATAGGTAAAGGTCCCGGTAGTGCCCTCTGTGTATTGCGGAAACAGGTCATTCCCGGAATTGATGCTGTAGTTTCCATTTGGAACGGAGTAGACGAACTGACCTGAGGCCTGGTTGTCCACGAATTTGATCGGGTTGCTTTGCGCCGTTCCGTCCGGATTCACTCGCGGCAAATACCTGATAGCCGGGTTGTAGTACTGCAGATTGAAGTCGCTCGATCGCATCGAGTACCAGCCGTAGTACTGGCCGTTGCCATTTCTGCCCGAGCAACTCCTCCAATCGCCACTGATCAGCACCTGGCCGCTGTTTCCCTTGCAGCTGTTTGTCAGCGTATAGCTGTCCGGGAATTCATATCCCATGGACCCCGAGTTATCCAGGGCGAGCATGAGATTGGGCTTGGCGCCCGGCACCGCGCTGTACAGCGGAACCTGGCTTGGCGCGGTAGCAGCAAGCGCGTTGCCGTCGGGCAGCAGCGCTGCAATCCATGCGGCCAGCAGGCCAGCGGCCGTCAGCAGAAGGTTCTGCCGGGCGCGTGCGGCCTTGGCCGGCGCGAGTGCAAATGGGCGGAGCGTCGTTGTCATGTTGTCGTCCTGTCGAGAGGAGGCTTCATGGATGCGTGTTGCCATCGCGCCGATGTGGCGCGTGCGTGCTGCCTATTTCCAGCAGTCCGCGGCGGAAAGCGAGGTGGTCGAGCTGTCGACGCCCTTGCTGCCAAGGCTGTTCAGGGTGAGCGTTCCGCACTTGTCGCTGCTCATGCTTCCGGTGCGAGTGGCCGTCAGGGTGTACGAGGGTGGGTTGTCGCGCGCGAGCACGGCGATGGTGTAGTTGGCGGCGGCGCTCGGCTTGGGCGACTGGCGCAGGCTGGCGGGCAGCATGCTGGCGGTGGAGCCGCCACTGGTGGCGGTCTGCTCGGTTTCGGTTTCGGTGGTGCCGGCGGTGAGGGTGTAGCGGTCGTTGGCAGAGTAGAAGCGCTGCATGTACTGCGCTGCCTCCATCAGGATGGCCTGCGCTTCAGACCGCTTGGACCGGCGAACGTGTTCCTGGTAGCTGGGCAGGGCGATGGCCGCCAAGATGGCGATGACGGCAACGACGATCATCAGCTCGATGAGGGTGAAACCACGATCGATGCGAGTGGAGTCAAGGGATTGGCGGGTCATTTCAGCGTTGGGCGGGTGCATGGTTGTCGTCGGCGCTCAACTTCCGCGCGTCAGCACGGACTGCATCCACGATTCGGCGCCCCGGTTCGTCTTCCCTGTCGACGAGGTGAAGTTGGCGTTGTTCGCGAAGCCGCGGCCGGTGATCAGGTAGCCCGTCAGCTTGGGCGTGGAAGTGGTCTCGATCTTCTGGATGAGGCAGCGCGGCGCGATCTGCAATTGCGCTGCTTCGGTATTGCCGGCAATGTCTTTCTTGTAATAGGCCGTGGGAACAGTGATGACGTTGCTTCCGTCCACCCAGTTGGCCTCGGTGCGCCAGGCGGCCTGGCCGTCCGATTCGGAGGCGATGGTGGTCCCGATGATCTTGGCGCGCAGGCCGGTCTGGCCGTACTCGGTGTAGTCCTTGCCGTCGCCGTCGAAGATCGCCACCTGCTCGCAAAAGCGCAGGGCAGTCTCGGCGGCCTCGCGCGCAACTTCGGCCGAGCGGATGCCGTTGATGCTGCGCTCGGTCTGGGTGGCGTTGCGAATGGCGAAGGTGCCGAGCAGCGAAAGGATCACGACCAGGATCAGGGTGATGATCAGCACGACGCCGCGTTGCGCTTGCCCGCGGTGGTGGTGGACGCTGTTGCTCATTGGATGACCACGCGATTTCTCAGCAGCACCGTGGTGGTGTAGGTGCGGCGCAGGTAGCCATCGGTGCCCGTTGCGTCGACATTGCTGCAGTCCTTGTAGGCCATGGCGCCTGCGGGCGCGTCTCTCACGGGCTGGTCGCTGCGCATGAGCAGGCACACCCGCACGCTCAGTACGCGCCCCCAGCGGTCGTCGGTGACATTGGGCAGCGTGCCCGTGGTGGCCAGCGCGTCGACACCGCTGGCGCTCAGGTAGCTGACGATCTGATGCTTCATGGGGTCGTAGTTGGCGGCCAGTTCGGCGCTGGGTCTGCTGGCCACACCGTAGAGCACCTGCATGCTTTCGACGTTGGCCAGCAGCGGCTGCGCCGTTCCGATGACGTTGGTGGTGCCGCTCTTTTCCGATCCCTGGCAAGACAGCATGGGCTGCGTGTTGGCATCGGTGACCGAATAGCGGTTGTCGGCCAGGGCGTAGTTGGGCGCCGGGGGCGTGGGGGCGGGGGCGGCCTGCGACGCATTGGCGGCGTCGTTGAGGCCATGGCCCACGCAGTTGGTCGGCAGCGGCGTGGCATCGGTCGTGGGCTGGGTATTGACCACGGTCGCCTCGTAGCGGATGGCGATGGCATCGCTGCCGCTGCCGCCAGTGCAGGCGAGGCTGTCGAAGGCCGCGCCGGCGTCGGTGAAGCCGCCGTCGCATCCGCGTACCGCCGGGCCGGCGTAATTGCTCATCACCGTGGCGCCGCCGACCGGGATGACTTGCCGGGAATAGCCCGCCTGCTTCAGTTGCTGCTGGATCAGGTTGACGGCCAGGATGCCGTCCTCGTTCATCTGCGTTTCGATCTGGGACAACTGGCTGCCACGGCTGGATGCGACGTACAACGACAGGGCTGCCGCCAGGATCACCAGGCCAACCACCAAGGCGATCATCATCTCGATGAGCGTGAAGCCGCCGACCCGTCGCCGCGAGAGCAGCGTCGTTGCCGACGAATGCAGGCGCGTCGTCGTTCTCATAGCGTGACCCGGAAGTACATGCACGCCACCGACGCGTCGCCAACGTTGGCGCCATCCGGGCAAGACTGCTTCTGCTCGAAGCCGTCGTCTTCCTTGACGGCAGTCCAGATGAGCCAGATGTTCAACACGCGCGTGGCCGGCAGGCCGCTCACGCCAGGTGGCGCATCGGTCAGCTCCGTGGTGACATAAGCGGTGCCGCCGGGCAACCGATTGGCCACGTTGGTGCGCCACTGGTCCTTGTCGTAGTTGGCAATCGCCGCACCGCAGGTGTTGATGGGGCTGGCCGCGTCGGAGGTGTCGACGGTGCAGGGCGCCGGTGCGGCGGTCGGGTCCGTGGTGGCCGTCGAGCGCGTGCTGGCGGTGTAGGCCCCGGTGTAGGCGTAGTTCGCGAAGCCCGCGAGATTGGCGCGAGCGCGCTCCGCATAGTCGGCCACCAGGCTCAGGCCCGTGGCCCTGATGCGGGACATCTGGTTGTACTTGATGGCCGACGAGGTCAACCCCGCCATGCCGAACAGCGCCACGGCCAGGATGAACACGGCCACCATGGCCTCGATGAGGGTCGCGCCTCTTTGCGTGTTGCGTGTTGGCGCCGCGGCGCGGACGAGTGGCGATTTCATTTTTCGATGTCTGCGCAACTGGACGCATCCGCCACGGATCGCACGCGGCCTGGCTTGGTGACGCACAGGCCCTTGCGCGCCCAAGGGGTTGCGCTGGCGCTGCCGAAGCCGCTGGCGTCGACGTTGATGCCGTTGGAGGTGTCGTTGAGCAGGCCATTGGGAAGAAAGACGAAGCGGCCCGCGTTGGTGAGGCTGATGTTGGTGATGCCGGGCGGCGTGTCCTGGCGAAGCAGCAGTTCGTCGGTGGCCGCGGCGAAGTCGTTGTTGGCGTCGCGGTCGTAGTTGACGAACACGATCCAGCCGCTGCCGAATCCGTTGCTACCCATGGCGGACAGGCACGTGGTGGACGTGCTGGACGCCACGCGGCAGACCACGACCGGCCGGGAACGCGCAATGGCCTCGGTGCGGGCGACCCGCAGCGAACCGGTCAGCGCGTTCACTGCATTGGAGACGCGCCACTGGCCGATGAAGCGCGACATGGAGGGCGCTGCGATTCCGATGAGGATCGCCAGCACCACGAGCGTGACGAGCAGCTCGATGGCAGTCAGGCCGCGCTGGCGGCGCGGATTGCGCTGCTGCTGCAACTGCTCCTGTCGAAGGTCGAGTCGGGTCGGGCGCATGGGACCGGGTGATGCTGGAAAGCCGCGAGGCTATTCCAAGCTTTGTTACCCAAGTCACAGTTGCCGACGGTCGGTTAACTGGAGCGGATGGGCGGCAACATTTCGTTGCAGTCCTCAACCCGCCCGTTCCAAGGCCGATGCCAACGCCACCAGATGTGACTTGGTCACACCTTAAATTCAAGGCGCTTACGTTGAAATCAGCGTGAACCGAAGACCGCCAAGATGGTCCGCCAGATGATGGAGATATCCAACCAAATGTTTCGCGTAGCAACGTACTGCACGCAGTACTCCAGCTTCCTTGGAAGTACTACTTGCAGATAGAAAGTCTCCGGATCTTCCGCCTGGCCGAGCAATTCGCTCTCGTTTCGATACTCGATGGATGCCAGGTCGGTGATGCCTGGTCTAACACTGAGCACAATGTCCCTCACTTGGGGAGGATACGTCGCGACGTATTTCGGCACCTCGGGGCGAGGCCCCACCACGCTCATGTCACCGAGCAGAACATTGAAGAACTGCGGCAGCTCGTCGAGTTTGTACTTTCGCAGCAACGCTCCCGCACGCGTGATGCGCGGATCGGCGCCTACCGTGATGCCGGGTTGGTGTGCGGGCAGAGGGGTTGCCGTCATGGTCCGAAACTTGAAGATGGCAAACAAGCTGCCATTCAAGCCGACGCGGTCTTGCCGAAACAACACGGGCCCGGCTGAATCCGTCTTGATCCATATCGCCGTAAGCAACATCACCGGCGCGAGCACAAGGAGCGCGGCGCACGCTACCATCAGATCGAAGCATCGCTTAAGCACGGTCAGGCCAGAATCTCGTGCAGTGCGTTGATCACCCTTCCTTGGTCCATGTCACTCATGGCAGTGAACAGCGGAATGCTGAGCATGGACTGATAGGCTGACTCTGAGCACGGAAACATCTCCGGCCTCAGGTCGTAGCGATCACGCCAATAGGGCTGCCGATGAAGAGGAATGTAGTGGACGCTGGTTCCAATGCCTCGGTCAGACACGGCCTGGATCAGTTCATCGCGTGTCAACTTTGCCGAAGGTTCGAGTCGAATCACATACAAGTGCCAGGCATGGATGTCTCCGGCCTGCGCATCCGCTGGCAACACCAACGGCAATCCGGCAAGTCCCTCCCGATATCGCATCGCCAACTGCTGCCGCCGCTTCAGGAATCCGGGTAACTTTGCAAGTTGCGCCAACCCGATCGCTGCGGCGATGTCCGTCAGGTTGTACTTGAAGCCGGGTGCCACTACTTCGTAATACCAGGCAGGTGTTTTCGAGCGGAACCGATCAAACGCGTCTCGATTGATTCCATGCAGGCGCATCGTCCGGATGCGCGCAGCAATTTCAGGGTCCCGCGTGACCACCATACCGCCTTCGCCGGTGGTCATGGTCTTGTTCGCATAGAAACTGAACACGGTCGCGTCGGATTGCAATGTTCCAATGAGCTGACCGTTGCTAGTTGTAGGCAAGGCATGTGCCGCGTCTTCGACGACCCTCAGGTCGTGCTTGCGGGCCAGTGCCAGCAACGCTGGCATGTCTGCGGCAAGTCCGGCGTAGTGCACCGGCACAATGGCCTTAGTCCGCGGGGTGATTGCCAACTCGATTTGCCGCACATCTATGCACAACGTAACGGGGTCGACATCGACTAGGACGACGTCCGCTCCAAGGTAGCGAACGACTTCAGCAGAAGCTGTGAAGGTGTGAGTCGTGGTGATGACCTCGTCGCCAGGGCCAATGCCCAACGCTTCTAGCGCAAGATGGAGGCCGGCAGTGGCCGAATTGATAGCCATGCAATGCAAGGATGGATCGCCCAGATATCCGGCGAACTCTTCCTCGAAGCGTTTGGTCCTGGGGCCGGTTGTTACCCAGCCCGAACGTATTGCCGCCGTGACTTCAGCAATTTCTTCCTCGCCGGTATCGGGTAGGGCGAACGGAAGGAACTCAGTGGGTGTCGACATGACTTGCGAATCAGTTTTTGCCAATCCACACGAGCACATGCGTGCGCAAGGGCGGAAGTGCGTTGAATAAGGTATACAAGGTCGGGTGGATCCGCGTGACCCAACGGGCGATGGGCGGCGCCAACGTGATGCGCTGCGCATGCACGATTCCCTCTGGAAACAGCGCGCGGATGCGCTCCAAAGGAACCCCGCGCACGTCCGGATTGCGCGGATTGTCCACTGTGAAGTCGTACCAGAGCACTCCGCCACCCGGCCTGAGCCACGACCACATCTGCCTTGCAAGCAAATGCTGGAAGGCATCGTCGAGAAGCGACGAGAAAACAGTAGAGACTTGCACCACATCCTGGCTTTCTGGAGCGATGTCGACCGCTGTAGCATCGCCGAGCACGAGACGGACTGAAGAAGGAAGCTTCTCGCGCGCGGCAGCATGCCGGTCCTCGAGCAGTTCGATGGCCATCAACCGCTCAGGGTGGCAGCCGAGTCTCAGCCATTCAAGGAGGTTTCCTCCGTCCCCGCAGCCCACCTCGAGCACGTCGACTTCGCCCAGGTCGACAACACCGCGCCTTGAGAGTGTCGTCAGCATTGCT
The DNA here is from genome assembly GCF_001591385.1 of Variovorax soli NBRC 106424. GTDB lineage: Bacteria > Pseudomonadota > Gammaproteobacteria > Burkholderiales > Burkholderiaceae_C > Variovorax > Variovorax soli. Next base: position 14,532 of record NZ_BCUU01000075.1, on the reverse strand, counting down.
CGCTGGCGCTCTTGCTGTGCATACAGGGCCGCCGGGTTGAAGAAGCTGTAGCGCGGGTCGTTCGCCATACGCTTGGCATAGCGCTCATGAACCATTTGCGCTTCGGTGGACGGTGACGCAGCTTCACCTTGTCGAAAAACTGTTTGCGCCATGCGTACTACCTCGTGAGAGCCGCGAAGCGACTACGGGCCGGCCGCCCCCGAAGAACATCCCACCAACCGAGCAGCGATCCAAATCCATAGCTCAGGTGGTAAGTCACGATAACGACCGGCAAGCATCCGCCGGCTGATGGCTCAAGGCCGGCTTGCCAGGCCGTGGCCACCGAGATGCCGACCACCGCCAATATGTAGGCGAGCAGCCAGATCGCGACAGGCCACGCAGTTCCACCGACGGCCCCGGCAGCGGCCAATATGGCAGTGCCCGCCACGAAGACCGGAGGGGCCAATTGCCGCAGCGCGGCAGCTTGCCCATGTTTCTTCATTACGAAGGGTTTCCAGTAGCCGTACTGGAAGTACTGCCGAAACAATTGCCGCAGCGAGTTGCGCGGGTGGTAGGCACTTTTAATGTGGGATGACTGCCAGATGCGCCCGCCGCCTCGCGTGATCCGCAAGTTGTGTTCATCATCCTGATTGCGCACCAGCGCCTCGTCAAAAGCTCCGAAGCGACTAAAACTGGCGCGCGGCCAGCAGCCAAGATAGACGGTATCGACCCAGCCGTCGTAGCCAAGTTGACGCGAGCGCGCACCACCAGCCACCCATTTCGACTGGAAGGCTGCCACGATGGCTGCTTGCAGACGGGCTGCCGTGTCATCCACCTGAGCGCGCCAGGGGCCACCCACGTTGTCTGCGCCTGAGTCGATCAGTGCTGCGAGGCATTGCCGCACGTAGTCGGCGCAGTAGACGGTATGAACATCCATTCGGACGATCACCTCGCCGCTAGCCTCGGCCAGTGCCCGATTCAGACCCGTCGACACAATTCGTCCCGGGTTGTCGATCCAGCGAATTCGCGGATCCGCAGCGGAGAGTGTCGTGAGCACATCGCGGGTTCCATCGTCGCTCATGCCGTCAGCGACGATCAACTCCAACCGCCAATCCGAGGGAAGCTCCTGCCCGAGAGCGCTTCGACAGAAGCTCTCAATATGCCGAAGTTCGTTTCGGCAGGGGACGATGATGCTAACGCACTTTTGCATCAGAAGGTTTGCGTCCATTGCCTCCTGCCTTCACTCAGCTTTGCGGTTTCGAGAATCAGCGTCAACCATTGCTCCTGCTGGCGCTGCGGATCGAACAACCGCTGGCTCCGTTCAATCGCAGCCAGCGCCATGCGTTTCCGCACATCTGGCTGGACCAAGAGCGATGTCAAAGCGCCCGCCAGCGCGTTCACCGAAAGAGGTGGTACGACAATGCCGGTATCCGCGCCAATAACCTCGCGAGGCCCAGTGGGGCAGTCGAATGCCACCGCCGGAACCCCGAGTGCTTGGGCCTCGAGAAGCGCAAGCGGCATGCCTTCATAACGAGAGGGCAGGACGAATACAGCTGCGCTGCGGTATTCGTCAACCATCTCCTTGGTCTGCTCAATCCACTGCACCGTCGGCGAGATACCCAGTGCGTCGGCCTGCGCGGTGAGACTCGTTCGAAGAGGCCCGTCTCCGACAATGCGCAGCCGTGCTTCGGGTACTCGGCTCAAAACCGCGGGCCAAGCACGTAAGAGGAGGTCAAATCCCTTCTGCTCCACATGTCGTCCCACTGCCAGTACCTGCAGGCCGTTGGTCTCTGCAGGCGCGGTTGCGCGCAATGTGGATGCGTTGTAGATCACCCTCGTGCGTGGATTCAGCGCAGCGAATTTGGAGGCGTCGGCCTGCGTAAGACTCACGAGGGCTGAGACTCGCGGATACAGCAAAGAGCGCAGTCGTTGCCAGACCCCGGACCGAGCTGCAAAGTGATTGTGGTCGCAGCAGATGACGGCAGCCCCCTGCCCGCGCAAGAACAGGAGCGTTGAACACGCCAGCGTCAGGCCATTGAGTATCACGACACTGGGGCGCTCTTGCCGAATGAAGGCGGATATCAAACGGCCGCGGCGCCACTGCTCGCGCAGCATATTCCAACTGCGGCCGAGAGGCGTCGCGCCCACGGGAGACCTACTCGGATCGTTGTCGGCGCCAAGGATTCGAATTCCTGGCTCGAGCGCATAAAAGGCCCCTGCATTCGCAGCGTCTGTGCTTCCGATCACTACCTGCAGACCTTGGCATGACAGGTAGTTCGCCAGTCCGCACACGAAGCGCTCGACGCCTCCTGCTGTCGCCAAATGGTCGCAAAGCAACATCACACTGACTGGTGGCGCGTTCATCTTGGCATGGAACGGCCCAACAAGTCGCGTATGACCACTCGCTGGTAGTCTGGCGCGGGGAGCGAAATACCACTCTCCAAGATTGCGCGGCATCTTGCGCGCACCCTTCTCGCCACATGTACAAGGCCACTGCGCCCAAGTTGACGCACGACGGATTGTCGCAAGCCTAAGCGAGCCTGCCGTAGTGAATCGGGTGACGATGCGAGCCAAGCGGACTGCTCGTAGTCTGATTGCTGCGGCGGCGACAGTACCGTCGTCTCTCGAGTCTTGCGAGCGAGAACGAGCATGTAAACCTCGTGACTGTTTCTCAGGTTGACTCTGCGCTTGACTGCCATCGGGTCCGCCACGCGCCACCAATGCAGAACGTCATCCTTTATGGCAAAGACCAGCTCACGAACCTCGAACCCCCGCTGCGGTTTGTATAGATTGAAGAACAATTCCGGCGAAAACTGGTAGAAGCCGTGGCCAGAGAGGTTGTTCGCAGGCAGGGCATGCAATATGTGCCCACCAACACGGCACATATCTACACAGTTGCGCCAAGCGGTGGGAAAGTCGAATACATGCTCCAGGCAGCCGAAATCCAAGACTGCGTCGTAGCTGCCTTGCAACTGGCGCACCTTGCCTTCCTTTGCCCAGGATTCATTCATGTCGTGAATCAGGGTTGCCCCCTCGTAAGGGGATGCGTCGACGGAGTCTGTCGTGCACGCGCCGAACCATTCTTTCAAGAGTGGTTCGAAGTAGGCTGAACGTCCTGCACTCGGATCAACGCTGCCCGACTTCCTGTCTAGATGCGGTAGCCGGTGAAAATGCCGATAGGCCTCAAGCTCCCAATCGTCGATCGAGATGGATTGCCTGCCGATCGCCAGAGTGCGCTCAAAGCGGACGCCACTACGCTTCGCATGCGCAAGAAAATTCAGATTGTGTAGATCGATGCCCATTTGAATTTGCCTAAGACATCCTTGATGTGGCACGTCTGGTCAGATACACACCTGCGATTGCCGTGATCACGACGCCAGCTTCCGAAGCGATTGCAGTCCAAGCCAGCCCCAAGGCTCCAGTCGTGCCAGCAACAGCAGCTCCAAATAGCCCAATGCCGGCTCCGATCACGATGCAAAGGCGATAGGCATGGTCGTATCGACCGCTCCCCAGCATCCAATACCCGAAAAACTTCCAACCCATGAGCATGGGCAGTAACAACCCAAGCACCATAAAAATCGCGCACAGACGGTCATGGTCCATGCCGCCGGATTGCAGCGGCAAGAACCGCAGCGCAGTCGGCCAGATCAGCAGACCAGTCGTCAGCAGAAACATGCCAAAGAAGCCGCCAAAGAGCGCCCAACGCGATGCATAACGCAGCGCCTCGTGCTCTCCATTTTCGAAGGCGTGAACGATTCGAGGATAGATCACAGAAACGACAGGGTCGATCGCGGCTGTCAGTGCGCGCACAATCCGATCGACGAGAAAGTAGTGGCCCAGTTCTGCGCTCGACATCTGCCGCGAGCCGATCGCGGGCAGCGCTAGGGTGTATGCAGCGCCCGCGATGGATACCGGCATCATCGTCCAGCCTAGCCTAAGCCCCGGGACCAATTGACTGCAGGACCAAAGCCGCGCGCGCTCTGCGCTGCGTACAAGATCCCTGTACAGCCAACGCCATCCCAGAATAGCCAGTGCAGCGGCCGCAGCGCCCTGTATTAACACGTAAGTCGCTACGCTATGGGCGATAGTGACGAATAGCAGAACAGCGGCAAGATGCACCGCAATTTCAATTCGGGACCAACGGTTGAGTTGCTGCGTAGCCTGCAAATACCATGTGGCAGGCCAGCCCAGTACGATGGCAAGTGCCGCAATTGCCGACGCATCGAGCCAGCAGTTCAATCCTTGCGCGGCCACAGAGGGCTTACGTACCGACCAGGCCACGATGATCGCAAGCAATACTACCGGGAGGCATAGAACGCAGCGCGCGGTGAATATCTGCTGGGCCAATGTCCATCGCTTGGCCGGATCGGCCGAAACCGCGACCCGAGTTGCAGCCGCCAGGAATCCGCCCTCCACAATGATTGACAAGAGGGCGGCCCACACTACGATAAAACTCAACCGGCCGAACTCGCCCGCTCCTAATCGTGCCGCCATGACGGGCAACACAGCGATTGGTGTCAGAAGGCGTAGCGCACTTACGCCATAGACCCATGGCAATACCCGGTGCACCTTCGACAGGAGTCGGCCTGGACTCATGTCTGCTTAACGACGAGGCGGGCTGTGTAATCTACGCGGTGTAGAAAAACCGGCTCTGCACTTTGGGCGAAATACTCGTCGACTGCCTCCCGCGCCCCTTGCCAATGGCCGTAGTCATCGATGATCAATACACCGTGCCGCGACAAACGGGGATATAGGTGCATCAACTCGTGCCGTGTCGACTCGTACCAATCCGTGTCCAGCCTCAGAATGGCAATCTCTGATGGGGCGTGCGTAGGTATCGTGTCTTCAACCTTTCCCTTGACGAAATGGATGTTTTCGCGAGGATAATTGGTTGCCCATAGCGTGTTCTGGACGTCTTCGAGCGATGCCTCGCACCAAACGCCCTCCCCACGCGGAGTGCGATCCAACTGATCTTGGGCTGACTCTCCATCCCCGCTCCAATCTTTCTCGGTAGGCGCGCTCATGCCTTCGAAAGTGTCGTAGAGATGAAGATGGCGCGACGTGTCCCCTCTGGCCATTAAGGCGGACGCAACGATCGCCATGCTCCCGCCGCGCCACACCCCGCACTCGACAATATCGCCCGATATCCCATGTCGGACGATGTGTTCGACTGCGCCCAGCAAACTGGCGCGTCGCTCCAAGCTGGTCATCGTGTAGGGCGAGGCGTCCTCGAGGATCTTGCGATCCGCTTTCGGCAAGTCCGACAAGGAGTTTGTCGCATTCTCCAAACGAAGGCCGCGCTTTGCCAACGCGGCTTTGATCAGGCTTTTCATTTGCATGCCAGTACTACGAAATTCGAGGGGCGTAGATCGAAGAGATTGCAGGAACAAGCGCATCCCACGATGAGCGCTGCTGAGCATGCTCCAACTCGCGGCGCGTATCGTCATCGCACCGTTCCAAATGATCCAGGCACTTGAGCACAGCTTCTACACTTCGCTCCCTCAACAAGAGCGCGTCCAGTCTCCATCTACGCATGAACGCGCCGAGGTCGCCCACATCGGAGCAGATGAAATAGCGGCCGTGATGAAGCAACGAATACAAGGCCCCTGACTGCGATGCCTCACGATAAGGCAGCAAGAAGACTGTCTCTTCCCGAGAGAGAAGCAACAGCAACTGTTCGGGCCCCATGAACTCGTCGTGAACATCAACACCCAACCCGATCAATCGGTCCTTCAGCTCTTTCAGCTCGTCCGACCAAGCGCCGTAGATTTCGAGGGCTACGCCTTTGCTTCGCACAGCCTCGGAGCGTGCCAGTTCAACAAACAACTCAATGCCCTTGTAGGGTTTGATCGTGCTCCAATAGATCAGCGAACGCGGCCTGCCACTCCGCGGGAACGCAACGGGCATGGAGTCTGGGACCACCGGCAACAAGCCATGCGGAAGCACGGTGGCCTTGTCAACGTTGCGTTCACCGTATCGGCGAAGAAACTCGGCCCGGGTGAACTCACTTGGAAAAATGAGGGTGCGAGCAATGTTCGCCAGCCAAATTGTGGGCAGATGCCGTCTTCGTCTGAAACCATGAGGAACCGCGTTGTGGACCGTAAAGATCAGCTTCTTTCGAAGAAGAAAAAATAGGAGCACCTCAACCGGCCATAGGATGCTGAATTGAAAATTGATCGCGCTATAGAGTGCCCTTTTTCGCCACAGATCAAAGAGTAGTGTGACGTAGGCCGCGACACCCTTGAAGCGATTCACGACGCTGCCCGAAATGAGGTAGCTTCTGAGCTCGACGCCTGGCAAGCTGCGCATGGCGTTGAGGAACTCCATGTTGTACTTGGTGTTGGAGCAGTAGAAATCCACCTGCGCTACGTCATGTCGCGTCAGTGCGGCGACAAGTTGGAAGTCGTAGGGCAGCACGAAAGAAGCGCCATCGACAATTGCGATCTTGGAACTCACAACGCTACCGCCTAGTGAGCGAACCAGAATCGCCTCTTCAGCCTATAACTTGGCGAACAGTTTCGCGGACCGATGTCTCGCGCAGGATTGCCGCCGACAATCCGATAGGGGGCAACGCTCTTGGTGACGACAGCCCCTGCCATGACGACGCACCCCTCGGCCAGCGTTACCCCAGGCATGATCACGGCTCCGGCGAACACCACAGCATAGTCCTCGATAGAGACGGAATTGGACTTGGTTCGGAAGAGTGCGTCATGGACATCGTGGCCCATGGTGTAGATGCGCGCTCCATGTGCAATGGATACGTGCCTTCCAATCGTCAGCCCGCCACGATTGTCCAGATAGACGTCGCGATTCACGACCGAGTCTTCCCCAACCTTCAAACGACCGACATGGAAAAAGCGGATACCGCCTTGCAGGGTCGCAGTCCTGTCGATGTCAAAGGAGCACAGGCTGTACAGCGCCGGCCGCAAAAAGAAGGGCAGGCATCCATGCAGGCGGTTCAGCAAGGCAAGGCCCACAAAATAGCCCTGATCAACAAGGTATCGAACTGCCTGATTCATTGTTAGTGAGGTTGGCGCGAATCAACACGCGGCACGTAACCTGGCACGATGATCTGTAAAGCCTCGCGAGCGCCGATGGCATCTTCTGAACGCGCCGCCTCTAGCAAAGTCTGTAGATGTGTAGACAGCGTCGTCCAATCCATGAACTCTTCGCGTGCACGGATGATTCGAGGATGCGCCGTCGGCATCGGGTTTTCTCCGATCAGGAGTTCTTCCTGGAGCTTCTCTCCCGGTCGCAACCCGATAAGCTTGAGGTCGATATCACCGGTTGGATGATCAGCGCTGCGAATCGTGCGTCCAGCCAACGCGACCATACGCTGAGCAAGGTCGAGGATCTTCACTGGTTGGCCCATATCGAGGACGAACAGATCTCCCCCTTCCGCGATTGCGCCGGCGTGCAGCACGAGTTGGGAGGCCTCCGGAATCGTCATGAAATAGCGGCTGACTTCCGGGTGAGTGATGGTAAGTGGTCCACCCGCTGCTATCTGTTCCCGAAATAGCGGCACCACACTGCCGCTCGAACCAAGCACATTGCCGAACCGGACCATCGAGAAACGCGTGCGCCGCCCGTTACCACGCTCCGGTACTGCTGATTCGAAGACTTCCGGCTCCGAGGCAGCGAGCGCCTGAAGCACCTGCTCCGCCACCCGTTTGGTAGCGCCCATGACGTTGGTGGGACGAACGGCCTTATCCGTCGAAACGAGGACGAATCTTTCGACTCCACATTCCAGCGCAGCACGTGCCAAGCTGACGGTTCCCAGCACATTGTTCGTAATGCCCTCGCCAGGGTTTGCCTCGATCATCGGCACGTGCTTGTAGGCGGCGGCGTGATAAACGGCATCCGGCAGACATTGACGAAAAATGGAACTAACACGTTCGTAGTTGCACACATTGACCAAGAGCGGGACAACCTCCAGTCCTGCATTGGTGCGGTCAGACCAACCTGTAAGTTCTTGATGGATCGCGTACAGCGCGTATTCGCTGTGCTCCATCAGCAGAAGCTGCTTGGGACCCTCTCGCGCAATTTGACGACACAACTCACTCCCGATGCTGCCACCGGCCCCTGTCACCACCACGACGCGTCGATTCAGCGTTTGGTCAAGCCATTCCTGTTGTACCTGCACGGGCTCTCGGCCTAGCAGGTCCTCAATGTCGAGATCCTGGAAGTCGTCGACGGCGACCCGACCGCTTGCCAAGTCTTCCAGCCCCGGAAGGGAGCGGATTCGCACGGGTAGGAATTGCAGCCCGGCAATGATGGCATTGCGCCGGACGCGTGACACACTTGGCAACGCAAGCAAGACGTCCGTAATGCCGTGGCGCTCCGCCAGCTGCTCTGCGTCCTTCGGCGAATGGACCATCACCCCGTTGATACTGCGCCCCAACTTTGTCGGGTCGTCGTCGAGGAAGGCCATGAGGCAATAGCGCTGATTGCCCGCCAGCGCGGCCGCGGTTTGCACGCCTGCACTGCCGGCGCCATAAATTACAAGGCGTCGAATATCCGCGGCATCGCGGGATGCCAGCCATTGCCACGCAATGGTTCGGCTTGCAGCGACAAGGACGAACAAGATCAGAGGGTGCAGCAAGATCAGGCTGCGCGGGATTCCCCCCAGGGAGAAGAGGGTCCATATGATTGGGGCAAGCACGAGCCCATAAACGCCGACAGCCTTCCCTGTGTCCAGCATGGCGACCATTCCCGTGTGGCGAAACATGGCCCTATACAGGCCGCGGCGGGCAAAGACTCCGAGAGCTAGGATTGGTGGCGCGAGGTAGGCCAGCCATTCGTAGGAATCCGGCCGATGGGGAGCATCCAGCCGCAGAGTGAAGCTGAGCCACATCGCCGATGCAGCGAGCCCGAAATCCATCGCCATCACGACGGCTCGTTTTCGACCTCTCGGCCAGTTCAGGATCAACTCGCGCATGCGGGAAGAGGTGGGTTGACCTGCAACCGAAAGACTACTGACATCCTTGGCATTCAAGACAACAGTCACGGTGCCGCTGCTCGTTCAAGCGAATCCAACGGCAATCTGGACCCGAATAGTGCCCATTCTCGCTGTGCCGCCTCACATACGCTGGGGGCCTGCGTCTTGCACATGATCGCAAGCACGCGGTCAGCCTCCGGTACCCGCCTGTTAAGCGCGAGTGCCTTGGCATAGGGGAACATAAAGTTGACCGTTCCATAGCGCTGCGCCACGCGCCCCATCCAGTCCAACTGAGACCCGTCCATGTCAGGCGTGATCTCCACTCGAAGAAAATTTGCACGTGCCTGAAGTTGGGTCAAGAGCAAGATTCCACTCGCTGGCGCGGGCGCTTCGGCGCCGACCAGCGAGCGCGAAAGACGAAGGTCCCGCCATTCCCGTTCGAGGCTCGAGTACTCGACCACTACCTTCGCACATACCGCCACCGTGATCATGCAAACCGCCAACACCACAACCCGCGAGATCGGTTGCTTCGGACGGGGTGCATTTGAACAGTTTGGTGCTGCTGCGCTAATCGCGCCCATGAAGAGTCCAATGGGAAGCAGAAAGAATGCGTATTGCAATGGATATTCGACCATCGCATGACAAACCACGGAGCCGACACCTATCAGCAGGGACCATGTGACAGGATCACGACACTGACGGATGGCTTGAGCAAGCCAAAGGAACATGCCAACTGCGATCAGCAGCGCCAAGGGAATACCACCCCACAAAGCAAGGTCGAGAAACAGGTTGTGAGACGACTCGAACCACCAACGTAAAGCGGGGTAGTTCAGCGCGATTGCTTGCTGAGCAACAGAAATTTGCTCCCAGCCCCATCCGCCCCAGGGACGCAAAGTAAGCGCTTCGAGCATGGAGCGCCAGAGCATGAGCCGCAGATCACTATGCGTGCGCTCGCTTAGGGTCGACTCCCGCGCGAGCATCAAAAATTCCTCCATATACGGCCAAGTCCACATCAGCAGCACATAGAAGGCCGTCACGCCGCCGATGGCGATGAATGTAGTGCGCAAGCCAGCTTGGCGGCGCAACGCGAACGCGGCAAGCCAGATCAGAACTCCACCCAGAATTGGCGTTCGGCTTTGGGTCATCGCCAGGCCCACCACAAGGACCATCGCTGCAAGAAGAGCATAGCGAGCACGCGCCCTGCGCGTCTCATAGAGGAAAACCGTGGCCGCCAACCCCAGCATCAATAGACTGGCCAACTGATTGGGTTGCGCCAGATTCGCGAAAGGCCTACTGTCTGCGGCACTCTCCACAACGAGGAACGAGGCAAAGCCCAAATGCAGCCATTGATTAGCCGCCAGTGCCGTCGAAATCAGTGAAGCAGCGAGAAGTCCGACCTGGACCGGGACGATGGCGTCGAAACGTCGAATGGGGTCCACATGCGGGTCTATCAATGCGGCGCCGCATTGGACCGCCAAACCAAAACCGGAAATGTAGAGCCACGCCATCCAGGCGTCACCCGCAAATGAAATTTGTCCGACACCCAGTTGAACCAAGGGAATGAAGGATAGGACTAGCGCGCCAACAGCTAACCCATACATTCGCCGATGCACAAAACCCGCCCAGAGCGCGAGCGGGGCCAGCGCCAACGCCGCCATTGCCTCAGCTTGAAAGGAAGCCCAAGGCGGGTAATGATTCGGCGCCAAGAACGCAAGCGCGAGGGCTGAACCGGCAAAGAACGTCAGTCGCGCTTTCACTCGAATACCTTTTGAAGAATCTGCCGCCCTTCACGAAAAACGGCGCGTCTCACGACGCGCCGGTCAATGTCTAGCAGATTTCCTGATGAAATCCGCAAACTAACTCAACTTACTTACACGAACCCGGCAGGTACCTGGGCGGCATCGTGCCAGCCTTGCATTCCCAGTGATTGATGCCAGAACCGATCGAGACGGCCGTGGTGCCCGAATCAGCATAAGGCGTGAGAAGAATCGTCTTCCCGCCAGCATCCTTCAGGTCAGCAGCCGTGGACGTAAGGACGATAACCTGACCATTCGAGCCTGCGGTGGTGACAGTATCCACGTACTTCGTACCGGAACCCGAGGTTGTTTGCTCACAACCCCAGTTATTCGCGGTTGGCAGGGCAGCAGAAGCGCTCGACTGGACAGTCTCGGTAATACTGGTACGGCACGCCGACGCAGCGAGAATGGCCTCAGAAACTTTGGCGCGGATCGTGTAGTCCTGATAGGCGGGCAGCGCCACAGCAGCCAAGATACCGATGATCGCAACAACGATCATCAGTTCGATCAGGGTGAAACCCTTTTGCACGGAACGTGCGATAGAACGACGGTTCATTTGGATTAACTCCAGTTTGGTTCAGAGACAAATCAAGCCCGGGAACCTCCCCGGAGCCGGACTTGTAACCGCACCAACCGTGCCACCCTCGTTTTCGGCCCTTTGGCGGGCGTTTCTGCGCGACTTAGTTCACGTTCGCGTTACAGTAAGTGACAATTTCCGTTGCAGACTTGTCGCCAATACTGACATTTTTGTCAGCACCGGCACGAAATGTCGCACGCAGCCTTACAGGACCAGGACGTCGTCCGCCTCGAGCCAGCGGATGTCGTGCTTGGCTGCGCTGCCGCCGATCTGGCTCATGATCTCGGCCGTCTCGGCCGGCTTGGTGTGGGTGATGTAGATGGGGTAGTGCTTGTCTGCCCCGATGCAGCCCAGCTCTTCGATGAGCGTGGCGGGCGACAGGTGGCGGCTGCGCTCGGCCAGGGCCTGCTCGCGGTTGCTGAAGGCGGTCTCGATGACCAGGGCCCCCACGTCGAGCTGGTTGACCCGGTTCCAGAAGTGCTGATTGCGTTCTGTATCCCCGCTGAATACCCATTGGCGCCCGCCCTGGGCGCAGCTCACGGCATAACCGCAGGCCGGCACGGTGTGAAAGGCCGGCAGCACTTCGACGTTCTTCAGCTTTTGCGTGCCCAGCTGCAAGGTCTGGCCGATGGCGATTTCTTCAAACACGACAAAGGGCGCGTCCCGGCTCGGGATGGCGGCAAAGTCGGGCCAGATGACGTTGTTGAAGACATGGGTGCGCAGCGCCGCAATGGTCTCGGGCAGGGCGTGCACGCGCAGCGGGCGGCTGCGGCGGCTGGCCACGGCGTCCAGCATCAGGGGCAGGGCGGCGATGTGGTCGAGGTGCGAATGGGTGAGCACCACGTCGTCGATCTCGATCATTTCGCGCAGCGACAAATCGCCCACGCCGGTGCCGGCGTCGACCAGCAGGTCGTCGTCGACAAGGAAAGAGGTCGTCCGGCAATCCTTGGCAATGGCGCCAGAGCACCCCAAAACCCGCACCTGCATTTGGCTGCGCCCTATCTCTGATTGCTTTTATTGAGATTGAATTGGTACTACTTGGATTCGAACCGGGTCGCGCCGTCCCAGTTGGGATCGAAGGGGCGCGATGACATCGAGGCTAAACGCTCTGCATACAGCCGGTAAAGGACTTTTTTGGCATCTCCGGCCACCAGCGTATCCAACAAAGGTTGTACTTGGGCCGCCTTCTGGGCCCGGTAACCGGCCAGCACCTCGGCCCACAGGGCGAGCGATCCGGCGAGGTCTTGCGTGAGTTCCGTCCGCAGGCCAACGGGCGAGAAGATGTTGACGGCCTGCTGGCGCCCTTTGACGCGGACCCGGTCCAGTTCCTGCCAGACATGGTCCGGCACGGCCTTGGCGGTGGCCTCCGAGGCCACCACCGAAACGCCGTAGGCGGCGCTCAGGCTTTCCAGCCGGGCGGCCAGGTTCACGGCGTCGCCGATCACGGTGTAGCTCCTGCGAACGGCCGAGCCCATGTCGCCCACGCTCATCAAGCCGGTGTTGATGCCAATGCCAACGCTCACTTCCGGCAAGCCGGCCCCGCGATTGGACACGCTCAGTTCCTCCATGGCCTGGGCCATTTCGACGGCGGCGCGCACCGCGAGGGTGGCGTGGTCGGGGTTGTCGACCGGCGCGCCCCAGAAGGCCATGACGCTGTCGCCCATGTATTTGTCCACCGTGCCGCCGTGGCGGCTGATGATTTCCGACAGCCGGCTGAAGATGCGGTTGAGAAAGGCCTGCAGTTCCACCGGCGCCAGCGTTTCCGACAGCCGGGTGAAGCCGCGCATGTCGCAAAAAAGCGCCGTCAGCTCCTTGCTTTCGGCGCGCATGCTGTAGCGCTCGGGGTGCTCCATCATCTTCTCGACCAGCGGACGCGGCACATACGTGCCGAACAGCTTGGCCAGGCTGCGGCGCTTGCGCGCCTCGACGAAGTAGCCCCAGCCCATGTTGGTGACGAAAGCCAGCACCATGGTGACCAGGGCAGACGCCATCGGCAGCACCAGTCCATGAACCTTGAACAGCCAGGTATTGAGGCCGACAACGGCGCCGAGCACCGCCAGAAAGAGCAGGCTGCCCTGAGCCACCGACATCAGCGACAGGCCCACCGCCAGCGCCAGGCCTGCCAGGACCAGCACCACGAATTCGTAGCCCGGCGCGTAATCCGGCAGCGAGATGAAGCGCCTGTCCAGCAGGGCCGAAACGACATTGGCGTGCACCTCCACACCCGGAAAAGTCGCGCCGACCGGCGTGGCCCGCAGGTCCTGCAGGCCCGGCGCGGTGGTCCCCACCAGCACGATCTTCCCATCGAGCTCGCCGGCCGGCAGTTCACCGTTCAGGATCTCGACGGCGGAGATGTAGAGATAGCTGCCGCCCAGCGGCCCGCCAGGACCGAGGAACGGAACGAGCATGCTCGTGCGATTGGACAGCGGCACGCGCGGCGCATCGGGGCCTTGGCCCAATTGCAGCGCCTGGACGACCGGCAGCGCACCGTCATTGCGGGGCGGCACCAGCACCGGATAGATGGTGTCGACGCCGGCGGCCAGGCGATAGACAGCCAGCCCCAGCGATTCGTAGTAGCCGTTCTCGCCATGTGCGCCGCCGTAGTAGCCCAGCAAGGGCGCGGCACGCAGCAAGCCGTCGCTGCGCGGATTGATGACGGCGTTGATGAAGCCCGCGGACTTGGCCGCCTTGGCCAAGGGCGCGATGTTGCTGCCGAAGCCGTTCCAGTGGGTGGTGTAGAGGCCGGGGTCCGTCGGCAGCGCGGTCGGGGGCAAGACCGGCTGCGGCAGCGTTCCGCGCGTGAGCGGCAGGTCGCCCTGCGTCAGATAGAAGCCAAGCGCGACGCGGTGATCCTGCATGGCGCGGGCGAAGGCGCCGTCGTGGTCGAGCGATGGGGCGAGCCTGTCCAGTTCGGCCTGCAGCGCGGCGTTGTCATGCAGCGGACCATCGGCCAGCAGGCGCAAGGTGGCCAGGCCCGAGCTGCGGTCTTCTTCCGCAAAGACCATGTCGAAGCCCAGAACGGAGGCCTTCTGCCGCACCATCAGTTCGGTGGTCAGCGTCGCTAGCTTGTCGCGCCCCCACGGCCACTGGCCCACGGCCTGCAGGCTGGCATCGTCGATGTCGACGATGACGATGCGCGGATCGAGCCTGCCCGGCAGCGTCAGCCGCAGGCGCCAGTCGGCCATGAACAGGTCCAGGCCGTCGAGCACGGGCCGCCCCGTCGTGCTGCCGATGTGAACCAG
>NZ_BCUU01000074.1 GCF_001591385.1 Variovorax soli NBRC 106424 | reverse complement strand
GGCCTGACGGCGCAGGCCTGGTCGCGCCTGCCGCAGGCCATCCGCCGCGGCGAAGTGGCGGCGCTGTCCGAGCGCAGCCCGGCGCAGGCCATCGACGTGCTGCAAAAGCTCTGCCACGACCTGCTGGCCCTGGGCGCCGGCGCGCAGCCGCGCTTCTTCGAAGCTGGCGACCTGCCGCCTTCGCCACCGATACGCAACCTTTCGGCCTGGTCGCGTTCGCTGGCGAATGCGGCAAAAACCGCGGAACACCCGTTCAACGCCGGCCTGATGCTCGAAGCGCTTGTGAGCGAGGCAAAAGTCCACCTAAACTCGGCCGGCAAGCCACCCCGTCCATGAGCACATCCCCACCTTCTGCCGCCACGCCGCGTCCCAGCGTCATCCAGCTGGCCATCAAGGAAAAGGGCGCGCTGTACGCCGCCTACATCCCGCTGTTTGCCGAGGGCGGCATCTTCATTCCCACCTCGCGCGAATACCGCCTGGGTGACGACGTCTACGTGCTGCTCACCCTGCCGGACGATCCCACGCGCTACCCGGTGGCCGGCAAGGTGGCCTGGATCACGCCCGAGCGTGCCGCCGGCAACCGGGCGCCGGGCGTGGGCATCCGATTCCCCTCCGACGAGAAGTCGCGCCAGCTCAAGGCGAAAATCGAGGATGCCCTGGGCGGCACCATCGCCTCGGACCGGCCCACCCAAACCATCTGAACGAACCAACGTCCTGCCAAGGACCCCAGCGGGCCTCCAATGCGAGGCCCGCACCGTTTTCAGCCTGCCAACTGTCTCCAGATGTTGACTCCCGATGTTCACTGACTCCCACTGCCACCTGAGCTTTCCGGAATTCGCCCCGCAAATGGACGAGGTGCGCGCCGCCATGGCCGCCGCCCAGGTGGACCGCGCCCTGTGCATCTGCACCACGCTGGAGGAATTCGACGCCGTGCAGGGCCTGGCGGCGCGCTATGACAACTTCTGGGCCAGCGTGGGCGTGCACCCCGACAACGAGGACATCGAGGAGCCTACCGTGCAGCGCCTGGTGGCGCTTTCGGCCCGCCCCAAGGTGGTGGCCATCGGCGAAACCGGCCTGGACTACTACCAGATGGACGAGCGCAAGGGCGGGCGCACCATTGCCGACCTGGAATGGCAGCGCGAGCGCTTTCGCGTGCACATCCGCGCCGCGCAGGCCACGCGCAAGCCGCTCGTCATCCACACCCGCGAAGCCTCGGCGGATACGGTCGCCATCCTGAAGGAGGAGGGCGAGACCGGATCGGGCAGGGCGGCCGGCGGGGTGTTCCACTGCTTCACCGAAACCGCCGAGGTGGCGCGCGCCGCGCTGGACCTGGGCTTCTACATCTCTTTCTCGGGCATCCTGACCTTCAAGAAGGCCGAGGACCTGCGCCAGGTGGCGGCCTTCGTGCCGCTGGACCGCATGCTGATCGAGACCGACAGCCCCTACCTGGCGCCGGTGCCTTTCCGCGGCAAGACCAACAGCCCGGCGTTGGTGCCGTATGTGGCCCGGCAGATTGCCGAAATCCGCCAACTTCCCATCGAGCAGATCGCCGAAGTTACAAGTAACAACTTCGAGACCTTGTTCCACGACGTTAAAGCAGCATGAAAAAATACTTCAATATATTCTCCCAAGTCGCTGTCACGCTTGCACTTTCTTCCAACGCCTTCGCCGACGCGCAGCTCGACCTCTTTCGGGCGGCGCGGGCCGACAACCCCAGCGGGGTGAAGAGCCTGATCGAGCGCGGCGTGAACCCCAACCTGCGCGACGAGCACGGCCAGACCGCCTTGCTGGTGGCCATGCGCGAGCCGTCGCCCCGGGTCATCGACGTGATGGTGGCGTCGGCCAAGGTGGACGTGGATGCCGCCAACAGCAAGGACGAGACGCCGCTGATGATGGCCGCGCTCAAGGGCCAGCAGGACCTGGTGGACAAGCTCCTGGCACGCGATGCCTCCGTCAACAAGCCGGGCTGGACGCCGCTGCATTACGCGGCCACCAACGGCCACATCTCCATCATGAAGGTGCTGCTGGACAAGTACGCCTTCATCGACGCGCAGTCGCCCAACGGCACCACGCCGCTGATGATGGCCGCCGGCTACGGCAGCGCCGAAGCGGTGAAGCTGCTCATCGACGAAGGCGCCGACCAGGGCATGAAGAACCAGCAAGGCATGACCGCGCTGGACTTTGCCAAGCGCGCCAACAAGGGCGACTCGATCGAGCTGCTGTCGCGCGGCCAGGCGGCCGCCAAGAAGAAGCCCAGCGACGGGAAGTGGTAGCGGCTGCGGCCCCGCACGTGCGGGGGCTGGGCGCACGCCGCGTGGCCTATGCCGTGCGGACGGCTCGCGTGCCGCCGGCTTTCACGGCACCATGGCGCCGCCGCTGGTTTGCGGCGCCACCACCCCATGCCGCATCACCCGGCCGCCACGAATTCCCTTGCCTGCGCACCGGGTAGCCGCGCGCTGTCCGCAGGCGCACTCGGCTGGGCCGCAGGCCTGCTGATGGCGCTGGCCCTGGGCTCCTTCGTCATCGGGCCGTATCCCGTTTCCCCAGCGGAAGTCGCGCGCGCCCTGGCCTTTCAGCTCGGACTGGTGGAGGAGGGCGGAAGCGAGACGGCGCGCCGCGTGGTGCTGGAAGTGCGCGGTCCGCGCATTGCCGCAGCCTTGCTTGTGGGCGGGGCGCTGGCGGCCGCAGGCGCCACCTACCAGAACCTCTTTCGCAATCCCATGGTGTCGCCCGGCGTGCTGGGCGTGTCGGCCGGCGCGGGCTTCGGCGCTGCGCTCGGGCTGCTTCTGAACGTGACGGGCCTGGGTGTGCAGGGCCTGGCTTTTGTCGGCGGGTTGCTCGCGGTGGGGCTGGCCCTGGCCCTGGGGCGCGCCTTTCATCAGGGCGGCAGCCTGTTGACCCTGGTGGTGGCCGGCCTGGTGGTGTCGGCTTTCTTCCAGGCGCTGGTGTCGCTGGCCAAGGTCGTGGCCGACCCGCTCAACCAGCTGCCCGGCATCACGTTCTGGCTGCTGGGCGGGCTGCACCGGATCGATGCCCAGGCTCTGTTCAATGCGCTTGTTCCCATCGGCGTGTGCGGCCTGGTGCTGTGGGCGCTGCGCTGGCAGGTCCATGCGCTGGCCGCGGGCGAGGACGAGGCGCGCACGCTCGGCATCGACGTGCCGCGGCTGCGGGTGATGCTGATCGCCTGCGCCACGCTGATGACCGCGGCCTGCGTGAGCATCAGCGGCATCGTGGGCTGGGTGGGGCTGCTCGTTCCGCACATCGTGCGCATGCTGGTCGGCCCGGCCTTCGCCGCCGTGCTGCCGTTGTCCGCGCTGCTTGGCGGCGGCTTCCTGCTGGCCGTGGACGATCTGGCGCGCGGCGCCGGCGGGGAGATCCCGCTGGGCATCCTCACCGCGCTGATCGGTGCGCCGCTGTTCGCGCTGGTGCTCGCGAGAGCGCGGCAGGCGTGGTTCTGAGGCCGGACCTTCGCATGCTCGAGGCCAGGGCGTTGTCGGTGGGACATGCGGGCAGGCCGGCGCTGGTCGAGGCGGCATCGTTCTCGCTCGCACGGGGACAGGCGCTGGTGCTGCTGGGGCCCAACGGCAGCGGCAAGACGACCCTGTTGCGCTGCCTGCTGGGCCTGATGGATCCGATGGCCGGACACGTCTTCCTTGACGGCGCGGATGCGCACCGCATGGCGCCCGCGCAGCGTGCGCGCCGCATGGCCTATGTGCCGCAGGCCGCCAGCCCGGCCTTTCCCTTCGAAGTGTTCGACATGGTGTTGATGGGCCGCAGCGTGCACCTTCGCTTCATGGCCGATCCGACGCGCGCCGACCTCGACGCAGCGCTGCAGGCGCTGGAATGTCTCGGTATCGGCCACCTGGCCCGCCGGCGCTTCGATGCATTGAGCGGCGGCGAACGCCAGCTGACGCTCCTGGCCCGTGCCCTGGCGCAGGCGGCGCCCGTCGTCGTGCTCGACGAGCCGTGTGCAAGCCTCGATCCGGGGCATCAGGTCGAGGTGCTGTCGGCCTTGCGCGCATTGAAGCGGGAAGGGCGCGCCGTGCTGATGTCGACCCATCTGCCGGAGCACGCGCTGGCGCTGGATGCGCACGCCCTGCTGCTGCATCCGCGTCGTCTGGTCGGGCCCGCACCGGCGGCGCGGTTGCTGCAGTCGCAGATGCTCACCGACATCTACGCCACGCCCATCGAGACCGCCACGCTGGTCCATGGCCGCGCAGCCGGACGGCGGGTTTTCGTGCCGCTGCAGCTGCACGCGGAGCAGGGCGTGTGCCGCGCCCGGGACGAGCCGCAAAACCCATGATCCGGCGCCGCACGCTGGTTCAAGGAGTCGCATCGCTGTGGGCCTTGCGCGCCGGGGCGCAGCCGGCCAGCCGCAAGGTCACCGACATGGCCGGCCGCGAGGTCGAACTGCCGCCGAGAATCCAGCGTGTGGTGACGCTGGGCTCGCTGCCGGTGCTCAACAGCTTCGTCTTCACCATGGGCGAGTCGCGCAGCATCGTGAACGGCCTGGCCGACTTTGCGAAGCCGCACTGGAAGTACCAGACCGTTTTCGCGCCGCAGCTCGCCGGGCAGCCCACCATGCAGCTGCCCAACCGCGAACCGCACATCGAGGCCATCCTGCAGGCGCAGCCGGACGTCGTTCTGACCTTGCATCGCGATGCCGTCGACCGCCTGGCGGCGCTGGGCCTGCGGGTGGTGTACCTGGCGTGGCGCGAACCGGAGGACGTGAAAGGCTGCATGGCGCTCATGGGCCGGGTCTTCGGCAAGCCCGACGTGGCGCAGGCGTACCAGCAATGGTTCGAGGGTTCCCTGGCCACCGTCCGCGGCGGACTCCAGGGCCTGGCTGAATCGCAGCGGCCACGCGTTCTCTATCTGCAACCGGACACATTGACCCAGCCGCGGCTGATTGCCGAGTGGTGGATACCCGCTGCCGGAGGCATCAGCGTCACCCAGGATGGACGACGCAGCGAGAGCCGCAGCTTTTCGCTCGAACAGGTGCTGGCCTGGGATCCGGACGTGATGATCCTCACCACGCCGCAGGCCGTGGGACTGGTGCGCAGCGAGCGCGCCTTTGCCGGATTGCGTGCCGTGCGGCAAGGCCGCCTGCATGTGGCGCCGGTTGGCGCGCACACCTGGTCCAACCGCACGGCGGAACAGCCGCTGACGGTGATGTGGGCCGCCAAGACTTTCCATCCGCAGCGTTTCGCGGGGCTGGACCTGGCCTCGCAGACGCGGGACTTCTATGCGAAGTTCTTCGGCACGCGCCTCAGCGATGCACAGGTGGCGGAGATTCTCAGCGGGGAGCTGTGAGGCGGGTCGGTCTGGCCTTCTCTTTGAATAATACAATGTGCATTATGTTAAATGCGAAATGCAGGGCCCAGAGGAACCGCCGCCACTGTGCCCCGCACTCTCGACATCGCCCTCTGCCCCGCGCTTGCCTACTCGCTACCCAGGAGTCCGAGTCGGGCGACATAAATCCGCTCACAAACTCACCCGAATTGCGACACCATTCGGTGAACCTGTCTGTTTTCGCCGAATGATCATTCTTTGTTGTCGCAGTCGTGCTGAACAAAGCGGCAAGCACCGAAGAATCGCTGAATGTTGTCGCTGCGACTCGAGGCCATTGCTGAATGCGCATTTCCGTAGAGGCTGGACGACTCGAACATTCGGGGGGGCGAACCAATATGAACGCATCGACGCCCCTGCTACGCTTCCAACGCGAGCATCCGCACCGCGCCGTGAGTGCACGACCAGGCTGAATGCGCCGGGCCTGCCATGGCTAGCCATCGACGATGAGTCGAGCTTGTTTGGCCCCGATCATCCGGTGCTGACTTGCGATTCCCGCGCGGGCTTGGACGACCAGCGCGAGCAAGAAACTTGCGTGCGCGCCTTGCTCGAACGGGGAGCTCGCCTGCGAACAGTCCGCGGGGCAGCAGCAGGTTCTAGTCGAAATCGAGAGGTGCCAACGCAATGCTTGAGATCCAACTTGACATCGCCGGCCCTGCCAATAGTGCCCGCTTGTTCGGCAAGGTATGGAACGTTTCTCGGTTGGCCGCTTTCTCGGACTACGATTTCGGCTTTGAGGGGCGAGAAGAACCGCCGGACGCGCCGCTGAAGGCCTATCCACGCTGGAGCGAGCCAGTCAGCGGGCTCTTCGCCCGCTGCCTTGGTCATCCTAGTGTGGCTCGCCCCACTGGCGACCTTGGCCCTTGGAGTTTTTTACGTCTCCAGATCGGCATTCGTCCCGGCGGTGTTCGCGACTACCGCCCGCTCGTGCTGATACGCGTGAAGGCCCGAGACCACGACTTGCGTATCGCGACAACTGAGGGCCTGGCCCACTCAGTGCATCAAGTCAATGCGCGCATCCGTTACCGTGATGCCTGGGAGGTAGCCGAACACGCTCTCCGGGTCTCGGCCTTTGGCGCGGACGACTTGCAGGAGGCCAAGCCGCTCGACGTACCGATTCGATCCGATGGGCAATTAGCCTTCGTGTGCATGGGTGACATTCCTGAGCCCGCTCGCAGCGTGTTCCGGGAAAGGATGAGAGGCGCCGGCTGCCCCGTGATTCCCGGCCTTTCGGACTTGGTGTATGCCTGGGATTGGACGGACTTTCTGAACGGGCGGCGCTAAGGTGATCCGCAAACCGTTCGGGCCCCTCCCCTGCCTGCAGGTCATCCGGCTCCACGTCCACCAACATTGGCTGTATCGGGCAAATTATTAGACACGATAAGAGAACGTTATCGCTCTAAATGCGATATTCTTTCGATGCGACAGTGAGTTAACCCTATCGGATGCCTGCTCGATGACCTCTAGCTTGCCCCTGGTACCCGCACTTAAACGCCATCCGCTGCTTGATCCGACGCAACTGTCGGAGCTCACGCAGCAGGCGGCCGACGAACTGCTGCGCGAAGGCGAATCCGCCAACACGCTGGCCGCCTACCGGTCGGCGCTGCGCTACTGGTCAGGCTGGTATGCCGCGCGATATGGCCAAAGGTTGCGCTTGCCGGTGCCAACGCCCGTGGTCGTGCAGTTCATCGTGGACCACGCTCAGCGCACAACCCGCGTGGGCCTGGTCACTCAACTGCCGACTACTGTCGACCAGGCCCTGGTGGCCGCAGGATTCAAGGGCAAGTTGGGTGCGCCGAGCTTGAACACCCTAACGCATCGCTTGTCGGTCTTGTCGAAGGCCCATCAACTTGCGCGGCATCCAAATCCCTGCGCGGACCCTGCGGTGCGCGAGTTGCTCGCGAAAACCCGGCGGGCCTACGCCAAGCGAGGCGCCCTGCCCCGCAAGCAACGGGCGCTCACCAAAGAGCGGCTGCAAGCTTTACTGGACACATGCGACGAGAGCCTGCGAGGGCTGCGCGACCGCGCCCTCCTCCTTTTCGCCTGGTCAAGTGGCGGTCGACGTCGCTCCGAGGTGGCCAGCGCCTGCCTAGAAAACCTGCACAAGGTGCAGGACGGCGAATACCTCTACACGATGGGCCACTCCAAGACCAATCAGGCGGGAGTCACGCGCCCCGAGGATGTGAAGCCCTTGGCCGGTACTGCGGCTCAGGCCATGGGGGCCTGGCTGCAGGCGAGCCAGATCCGCTCGGGCGCCCTCTTCCGTCGGGTGCGCAAAGGCGAGAAAGTCGCCGAGCCACTCAGCGCAGCCGCAGTGCGCAAGATCGTCAAGGAGCGCTGCGTGCTCGCCGGCATCGAGGGGGATTTTTCGGCGCATTCGCTACGCTCGGGGTTCGTGACTGAGGCAGGCCGACGCAACCTCTCCTTGGCGGACACCATGGCGCTCACGGGCCACCGCAGCGTGCCCACCGTGCTCGGGTACTTTCGCGCAGAGGGATCGCTCGCATCACCTTTGGCGCGCCTCATGGACGACGAGTAAGGCGGTGGCCACGAGGGCGCTTGGTCTGACCGCATAGTCGCAGTCAAGCTACGATCATTCGAACATTCTCAATTCGTTGAACCAATGACGGTCAAATCCACAAAGCCTGAAGCGCATGCCGTAGCCAAACTACTGCTTGAGGCTTGCGAGCTAGGCGTGACGCGTGGACGCCCGAGTCACAGGAGTGGTCACCACCGATTGGCGTCTTGGTTTGCGAAACATTCATTGCCGCTAGAACTCACGTTCAGTTCAGGCCACTCCACCTTGCGTGCGTTGTGCGCATGGTTCGCACTGGTTGTTAGTTCATGCATTGCACTTCATGCAATCAAGCAAACCGGCTTCGTTCGCCCCGAAGACCTGGACGCGTACTTTCCGACATGGATTTGTCTCATAACACTCTGCTTCGTGCTCGCTCGCCCCAGCGCGCTCGGCTTCGCGGGCTGGCACCACTCGGATATGGCCGCGTCCAGGGTTCGGTTTCCGCAACTGTTGGAACTCAACGAACACGAGATCCCAACCGTTCGCTTTTTTGTATCGCACGCGGAAGCGGCAATGCGCCGTCGGCTCACCACCATGTGGTGGGGAATCGGGGTGGTGTGGGCAATCGCAGCGTACTTGGTCAAACAGGGCCTCGAAAGCAAGGATGGGAACCTCCTCGCAATTGCCCTGGTGCCAGTCGTTCTATCGCTGTTTTGCGCAAGCCTCGTCGCCTCATATTCTCGTTCCGCGAGTCGAGTCCATGGGGTAGCTCAGGGCCTTCTGCTTGAGCGCGAGGCACAGTTGCGGCACTTGCACGGCAAAGGTCAGGAGCGCCGTAGACGCTTCGTTCGCAACTGAAGCGCGGAAAGCGCAATCGATCCCGGGGCAAAATTCAGATTCCCCAACTTGGATCCCCGTTAGGGGCATGCGAATGGACTCCTTCAAAGGCGGCACCGCGACATTTGATTTCGCACAAGCACTCACGATCATGGGAACGGTGAAGGCACTCATCAGGAGCCATCCCCAACCAGAAGTGCTTGCGAAGCACTTGGAACAACAGTACCAGCATCTCTTGGCGCTCGTTTCGAACATGCAGGTTCCGGACAATGTTCTCCCTGCGCTCGAGGCACTTTGGCGATCGTGGACAGTCGCGGATCCGGCAGAAGAGCTGACTGCCCCTCCATGGCCACCGGCAAAGCCGCAGTCGCCGACAACCTAATGCACGGGTCAGGGCACGCCTGCGTGCAGCAGCTGCCCATTCGAATCGTGGATCTCGTCGAGCTACTCTTGGGACTCGAGCCGGCTAGTCACTCCTGTGGCGACGAAGCGTCCAGGGGCAGAGTGGGACTTTCGTCCCTACAGCTCGACTCAGTGTTTTGCTCGGGCGTCAAGATGGCAACGCCACCCACTGCACCGCGACGCGCGCTGCGTGCGCTTTGTATCATCGTCGTAAAAAGATGAGGAGAGATGGGTGAGCACCACCGAAGTAGGCAATGTGTTCAGGGATCAGATTTGCACCCTGCTACGCACCAAGTATCCCGACGCCGAAGTTGAGCGGCGCATCGATGGCACGAAGGTCGATATCCACTTCACGGCAGCTGCGCCCTTTGGCGCAACAAAGCGCTACGCCGTGGAGTGCAAGGACTATGCGCGAACCCTCACGAAGGATGATCTCGGCAAGATCCGGATGTTTTACGCACCCATGCAGCAAAACGGTAGCGTCGACGAAGTCCTGATCATCAGCCGTAAACCACTGAATGACGCCGCCGGTGAATTCGTTCGATCTTGGGCCAATGCGACACACCGCACCGTCGACGAACTCGGGGAAAGCCTACTTGGCATTCGCCCCTACGTGGAGGAGCTGGCTGACACAAAGCCGGTGGAAGACACTCCCTATATCGAAGGGCGCATCGATGACCAGGCGGGGACCGCACTAGAGTTCGTCGACGAATGGATCCAGCAAAGTCAGGGACGCGGACTTGCGATTCGCGGGAGCTATGGCCAAGGAAAGACTAGCTTTGCGAATCGCCTGGCGTCACTGTACGCGCGGCGGCATCTGGCCGATCCCGGTGCTCGCATACCAATCCTCCATCGGCTCGGAACGGTCGTACACGAGACACGCCTAGAGGGGTTGTTCGGCGCCAAGTTCACAGCCGACGATGCCAGAACCGACTTTCGATTTTCGACCTTTGAGCACCTAAATCGCGCGGGGCGGTTGCTGGTGATTCTGGATGGCTTCGATGAAATGAAGCATGCCATGTCCGCGTCGGACTTCCTGTCGAATTTCGAGGAGTTCAATCGGCTGCTCACCGGTGACGCAAAGGTGATCCTGCTTGGGCGTCCCAACGCCTTGCCTACCGACACGGAAGAACTGGTTTTTAGGGGCCGCCGAACCGTAGGCGGGCAACTCATCGCCAGTTCGGCATATCTGCCATGGGAAGAACGGCGGCTAGCGTACTTCACTAAGGAAGAGACGCTGCGTCTGTTGACCGCTTCGCTGGATAGCCTGATGAGGCGACACGCAGCAAATCACGCGTTCACCTATCCCGCCGATTTTCTGCAGAAGCGCATTGCAGAAGTCCTAGCCTTGGTCCCTGAGGACCTGTTGAAGCGGCCTGTCCATGTGAGTATCGTGGCCGAGCTCGGTTCGAATCCCGAATTCAGTTTCGAGGGCTTCAATGAGTACCTGCTGTACGAGCACTTCATCCGCGAGATGGTGGAGCGCGACGGCAAGAAGAAGGCGCGACGCGGCATTCCCATCGACGATCGCTTGAAATTTCAGCGCGAGCTTGCTTGGTGGAGCTGGAGTAGATTGCACGCGGCGCAAGGCTTCTTCTTGCGGCGGGAGATTCCCAAGAGTTTGATTGAGGGCCTATCCAACGGGAGGTCCGCTGACGATGAGGGCAAGCTCAATGAATACATCGTCTCATCCCTGACGGAAGAGAAGCAAGCTGGAGCCCTGTTCTTTGCACACCGCTCGTTTCAGGAGTTTCTGGTTGCCGAGCGCGCGCGCGTCGCCCCTCTGTCGCCGAGAACGTTGACTGAGTACTCAACATTCCTGACATCAGACGTATTGCGGTATCTCACGCATGCGCCCGACGCAGCCTTTACCGCTGACTGGTACGAGGTACTGCGGGGCAGCGATGGCCCTTTTTCTGCAACCTTGCTCAGCTTCCTCGCTCGCTATCCAAACGTGGTTTCCATGGCCGCACGCAACTTGACGGCGCGACCCGATGGGATCGACCCCTGGTCCCTCTTCATTCTTGGCCTGGGTTTGCGTGGCAAAACGGATGGCGGACTGAAAATTGAGCAACTGAATAGCTTCATCAGGGCAGTGATCGTTAGCGCCAAGCCTGCCGCTGCAGCGGCGGCGGCGCTGACAGCGTTGTTGCTCGTTCGCCGCGCAGGGGCCGGCCGAGTAAGTCTCGTGATCCCCATCATCGGCGCGCTTCTTGAGCGGGCGCTGCGGCGATCTCGCGAAATGGCGCGAATGTCGTTGACCGTCGAGAGCGAGAACATGGACTTTGCGCTGCGCTGGCTCGCTGGTCATGTTTCCAAGGACTTTCCTGGCGCAGGTTCGACTGCCGCCCTCGCCCTCCTGGTCGATCTCGGTCGTCTGGAGGATTTGTGTTCACAGGAGCTTCATGGCGGCTCGGCCGGGACACATTCGCAAGAGAGTGTCTACGGCGCGATCTATCCGAACGGTAGCGGTGCGAACATCCGCGTGGAGGCTCAAAAGGTATTCGACGCTTTGGGCAAGGAACTGCGCGATGAATACTCCCCATTTCTCTATGCTCGTACTAGCAACTTCCACATCACGGAGGTGAAGCGAGTCAAACCAAAAGGCCAACTTGGCGAAGAGGTTTCCGGGGCGGCGCCCAGAGCGGGCCGGATGAAACAGGTTGTGCGATAGGGTGGCTCCTTGCCGGCGCCTACAGAGCTCGTTCGCCCTGAACGAGAAGAAGCTGGGGCAGCGTTCCCGGCCGCGCGCGGCCCCGCTGGGCACCTCGTCAAGGACAGCTTGCACGCCTGCAGGAGCCGGGCGATTTACGTACGCACCACTACGCCCGCGGTTCGTCGCCCAGACAGGCCGACATGACCTTCCTGTCGGACGCCATCGAACTCACCGGCCACCCCAGCGTGCCGACAGGGCTGGGGTCGCCGCGAGCAGTAGGATCGGTCACCGCTCGCCATTGGCACGGCTGATCGACGGGCGAAGGGCGCCGCCACTGCCCTCAGCCTCAAGAAAAGGGCTCAGCGCCTCTTTGTCTTCTTGTTGAAGCTCAGTACGCCGTCGAGTTCCCTCAGACTATCACCGTCTTCTTGAATCGGCGTGCCTCCCCAGTTCTTGACGGGCTCATCGGGACCGCTGTCCTGCTCGAACCAAATTAGCGCGAAGGTTTCATCAAAGCTGGGGTAATGCTTGGCTAGTTCGATCAAGTCAAAGCCCTTTGGCCAGTCCCGAAACCAGACGTCCTGAGAGATACAGAAGTCCTCGCCTGACCACTCGCCGTCGTTAACCAAGCGACTGGCAACCGATCCGGGGGGGATTGGGGAACGAATCTCAATCCAGGCATTCAGGTCGCGCAGCGCCTTGGACCTCGACGCATAGCGCACGACTGTCGAACTCATGAACACAAAAGCACATGGGTAGTCGGTAACCGCGGCCAAGCGCGATGCACAGGCAGCGAAGGACACCACATACTTGGCGCGAAGTCGTTCCACCAGGTCGAACGAGGGCTGCTCTTGGTCGACATCCCGCTTGAAGGCCTCGAATGGCATAAGCAACTCGGATGCAAAAATGTCGCAGGCGATCTCGTTTTCATCGCGCTTGGCGTACGACCACGCCGGCGTCTCCTGGTGGTTCGACGGGAGTTCCAGCACAAGGTGGGCCACCTCGTGGCAAACCGAGAAACGTTGCCGCTCCCGGCGCTCTAACTCGTTGACCACGATCGACGATCTGCCATCACGACGCGTGAGCGTGTAGCCCGACTCCCCTTCACCCAGGTCCTCCACGGTGAGCTTCGCCTTGACCTTCTTTGTATAGACCGAGAGATCGTGGTCGATCTGGGACAGATCTAGACCAGCAATGAATTTGCGAGCTTGGAGACGGATCGCCAGTTCATCGATCATTCGTCATCGTCCTCTAACGCCTTCCGCACACGCGCCTCAATAGCCGCCATGTCTGGCCGCCCTGCACCGCGGTGCCGCATCGTGGCCCCCATTTCAAACATCTCTGCCGTCATGTCTGATTGCAGCACGTGCTCCACCCAGTCTGGGTTGACATCGTTGTTCAACATGAACTGCGCCATCTCGACCTCGCGCTGTTTTGCCTTCAAGACCTTCAGTAGCTTGCCCAGCACCTCCTCAGAGGGCGACTGCTTTTCACCAGTTTCAAGTCGATAGATGTAGGTGTGATCGGTCTCGGCGAGCTGCCCAAGCTCTCGCGACGACAGATCTCGAGCCTCGCGCAACTTGCGCAAAAGCGTGCCCAAGCCGGACTGCGCCATTAAATAGCTTCCTTCGAAAAATTCGTGTAAAGTGTTGCCTGGCTGGGCAACAGGGCCGGAAGTTCCAGTGAGTATTCCACCAGTTTTCCAGGAATTCTCTGTTGTCTGGCCGGACATCGACTATGCCATGTCGGTCGAGGACCCGCAACTTAACGGCGCTCGTACCAGAGCCGGAAAAAGGAGTTTCAAGATGAATCGCGATCCCTTGCCCCAGCCGTTGAAGCGGCAACTTTCGACGAACACAGGCTTCAAATTCTTTGGTTTAGTCGATGCCGTTGCCAAGCACAACGAGCCGACCACGACCCAGATGGACGCGCTGGAACGCTCGTACAACGCGACTTCCGAGTACATCATGGGCTCATCGGAATTCGCGGACCTGATCCTCCAGGTGCACCCGCAGGGTTCGCGAGCCCTTGGCACCATCATTCGACCGATGCGCCAGCGACCAGAGGGCTTCGACATCGACAGCGTCTTGCGTCTGAAGCGCGCAGCTATGCAGAAGTACGGCCAAGATCCCGCTGCGCTCATCAACGACCTGCACGCCGTCGTCAAACGCTACGCCGAGGCACATGGGTTGGCGCTGAAGCGCTGGGAGCGCTGTGTCACGCTGGAGTACGCCGATGGAATGTGCGTCGATATCACGCCCATCATCGACGACCCGCGTGTAGGTATTCGCTACGGCGATACCCACGCCCGTGTTCCCGACCGCCGCCTCAAGCTGTTCGAGCCCACCAACCCCAAGGGACTGTCGGACGCGTTTTCCATGGCGGCGCGGGTGCAGGCAGTGTTCTCGGTCAGCAAGGCGATGACCCTTGATGAGGCGATCGTGCGCGGCGAGCTCCAACCCCTCCCGGACGCCGTCGAGGTGCAAAGCCGGCTGCTCAGCCGTCTCGTGCAGTTGCTGAAACTGCACCGAAATGTCGCGTTCGGCACCGCCGCGATGGGGCCGGATTTCTCACCCAAATCCGTATTCATCACGGTCCTGGCCGCCACGGCGTATGCATCGCGAGCGCCCATCGCGCACGACAGTCCGCTGGACCTGTTGTTGGACATCGTGGACATGATGCCTCTGTTTATTCGACGCGAGCCTCTGGTTGGCGGTGGTGAATACTGGGAGTTGCCGAATCAGACGGCGCCTGGCGACAACCTGGCCAGTGGCATGAACACTCCGCAGCATCAGCAGGCCTACCTGCAATGGCACTTGCGCCTCAAGGCTGACCTGCAAGACGTGCTGGAATGCATCGAGCAGCGCCGTGGCCTCGATGAGCTGCTACAGATCGTTCAGCGCTGCTTCGGAGGGCGAGCAGCCCAGGCGGTGCGCGAACTGGAAGCGCCGCGCGCCGGGTCACCATCCGGCCGTCGACTCGTTACGGTCGGCACTGCCGGCACTGGCGCCCTGCTCCTTCCTTCACGTGGTCACACCTTCTACGGCGACTGATGGCAGGCCACCGTTTCCCGGGAGCACCGATTCCGACGATGGCGCAACGAGCTGCCGAACTGCGCATCCTGCGCTTTCCCGACGCCACGGTGCGCCACAGCGGCCGCACCCTGCTGTTCAAGGCGGAAATAGCGCCGGGCGAATTCGGCCGGCTCTACCAGTGTCTGCTCAAGGTGAAGCCGGACTGCCAACAGCCTGACGTTATCGTCCTGGAGCCGGACCTTCAGGTGCTGGCAGGGGGGCGCAAGATCCCCCATACGTATGCCTATGAGGGCAAGGGGACTCGCTTGTGCCTGTGGTGGCCGAGGGGCCGCGACTGGATCCCGACGATGAAGATGGCGGACACCTTCATTCCGTGGACGGCGGAGTGGCTGTACTACTTCGAGCTCTGGCTGACGACAGGCGAGTGGTCCGGCGGTGGCGAACATCCTGAATCCACCGCGAGACGTTGGGCACAGCGTTGACGTGCGACCTGGATCGAACACTTAAAAATCAAGGCACCAATGTCCAAGTCTGACCCCATCCGAGAACGCTACTTCGACGCCCTCGCACGTGCCGACAGCTGGGCCGACTGTCTCTTCTATTTGGGCGGCGCGCTGTCTCTGGCGGCATTGCTGATGGACAAAGCGGCGCATCCGGTGATCTACAACTGGCTGCAGATCCTATTCGCGGTGTCAGTGTTTGGGCTGTTTGCCGTTGGACTGGCCACCCGGCTCTACTTGGCGCCGCGCGCCGAGGACAAGCGACGCCAGGATTTCGTAGGCAATGCCTACGGTGTGGGACTAAGCGGCTTGGACAGAACCGAGGGCTACTACAACAACGGCCAGCCGCCAGGGACGCGGCGGATGGCAGCTCAGATACTGGAGAACAGCCACTTCAGCAAGGCCATAGCACTGCGCATGGTAGGGCTCGAGCGGGCCAAGATCGTGGTGTACACCGCGCTGTGGTTGATCTGCCTGATGCACCGCGAGACCGATCTCGGCATCGTCGTGGCGGTGTCTCAAGCAGTCTTCAGTGAACAGATCGTCTCGCGCTGGCTGCGGCTGGAGTGGTTACGCATGCGTTTCGAAAAGACCTACGACGACGTTTGCCGAATCTTTCATGCAACGCCGCCGGATCAGGCGTTTGATGCCATGACGCTTGAGTCTCTGGGTGTGTATGAAGCCGCCAAGGCCAACAGTGGGATAACGCTGTCCTCGCGACTGTTTCACCGCATGAATGACCAACTCTCGCGCGAGTGGGAACAAGCGAGGGCGCAAATCAATATATAACCGATGATTGCGCGATCGGCTCACACGGGGGGGGGCGACAATTCGATGCAAATCGCAATAGGATCCAATTACAAGAACACATGACCATTATTTCCCTGCATATCACCAATACCAGCCTAATGGCTGTCGCCGATAGCTTGATCAGCAATAACCACCCCGCGCGCGTGCTGGCGGAAGACAAGAAGATCGTAATTTTTGAGCCCCGATACAGGATACCTCGCGTCAGTCTAGGAAGATTTAATTACTTTTCCGACTTCACTGCTGGCAACTTTGGGATTGCATATGCAGGTACGCTATCTCTCGTCTCAACCACGCTTAACGCGTTCCAAGACGTCGTTCGCAATTGCATGTTTCTCGACAGGGATTCCACGGAAAAAGGGAAGCCCCGAGTCTATTGGCAACGCAATTTTGAAGGAAGGTTCAAAGACTGTAGCTACGACGACAGCTACAACTTTGGCTCGGAAGAGTTGCCGCCGATTACCGTGTCGATGCTTGCATTCATTCTGATATCCGTCTGCCAGAAGACATGCCTAGATTTCCGAAAAAATGCAATGAAGCAGCCTGATCTTCAGTTTCTTCTATTCGGAGAAGAGATGGTGGGATATCAGCGACGAGTTCGATGCGATGTAGTCAAAATTCTGGGATTTGAAGGTGATGAACTGCGCTATGAACATAGCTCCGTCTTACCTAATCATGTTGCAATGATCGGGGACAAAATGGTCATAGATGAACTGACGCGGGTGATTCGCAAAGATACCAAGTTCAGCGCACCTCCGAATGAACAGCAAGTGAGCGGCGGAAGGGCAACCTCTCCCGATTTGGATGGATACGAAGTTGACATCAAAGAACAAAGAACAGAGGCTTGGGCCAACCGTCGACGTCAGGTGCTCAAAAAATGCACCCTGGAATTCATAGACAAAGAAACAAACACGGTTGGAGGCGATGTGTCCGTCGCGGAAATTGGATGGACTCGCCCACTTAGGTTATCGATAATTCGTAAGGAGCATATCGAAGAAGAAATTCAGAGATTGAGCAAAGCGCTTTCCTCCTGAATTTCTGATTCCCTGTCCGCCGAGCTCAATCGGGACTCAGGCGCGCCCGCATAGATGTTGGGATTGGCAAAGCGTCTACTTTCACCAATCTCCACAGACCTCCCGGGCGCGCAACGGCTCCCAACGGTTTTCGGCGGAATTAGTGCTTAGGCCGCAACGAAGGCGCGCCGCAGACGGACTGCTGTGCGGCCCTTCGTGGTGGTTGTGCGTCTGAAACCAAAGCCCGAGCAAATGGCGCTTCGTAGCGCTAGGTCGCCGAGCCGCCGGGCCCGGGAGCGCGCCTGCTGCGAGGCGCATCCGTGCCGCGCCCATCGCGCCGGCCTGCGCTGGTGGCGAGTGCCTGTGCCAGCAGCGCGCGCGTGGCGTCATGCGTACGCTTCTCATCCTCCAGGCGGATGTGGAGCGTCTCGATCTCCTGTCGTGTCGAAGCGGCATCGCCCGTGGCCACCGTGAGCTCCACTGCTTGGGCGGCAAGTTGAGAACGCAGCGCCGCTTCCGTGGCTCGACTGTTGTCCCGCATTTGCTGGAGAGTGTCCTGCGCGGCAGCAAGCCTCTGGGCAGCGCCCTCTTCGCCGCGTACTCGCCGCTGCTGCTCCTGCGCTAGTACGGCCTCCAACGACTTGGTCGCCTGGCGCGCGCGATCGACCTCCAGGAGCATGCGCTGGTGTTGCTGTACATGGCGCTCCTCGGCTTGACGCAAGTCCTGATCCTTGATCGCTATCGCTTGGTCGTGCGCCTGGCGCGCGGCCTCATGTCGCTCCAGCAACTGCCCCACCTGGCCATTCAGCCTCAGGACCTGGCCCTCCAAGTCGCCACGTACGCGCCGGGCTTCCTGGGCTTGCTCCTGAAGTTGCAGTCGCAGCGCCTCGGCCACTTGCTGGGCCGCAGCCAACGCCGCATCGAGGCCCGAGCGGGTCTGCGCAAACGCCACTTCCCGTTG
This sequence comes from Variovorax soli NBRC 106424, assembly GCF_001591385.1. GTDB lineage: Bacteria > Pseudomonadota > Gammaproteobacteria > Burkholderiales > Burkholderiaceae_C > Variovorax > Variovorax soli. The sequence goes on along the minus strand of NZ_BCUU01000074.1, from coordinate 9,433 downwards.
CGTGAGCGTGGCCTGCGCTTCGACGAGACCAGCCTCGCGCGCTCGCAGGTCTTCATGTGCGCTGGCCTGCGCACTTTCTTCATGGGCTTGGGCTTCGCGTCGGGCCGTGTCCCACAGCAGCTGAGCGGCACTGTGCACCGCCGCCGGCACCGGATCGTCCTCATCGATCGCGGAAACGCCTGATGTCCTGCCTGCCATGCGCGCGCTAAGCGTTGAGAACCAACGCTCGAGCATCGGGCTCACGGTGTTGGGCGAGCCGCGCCCGATCTTCTGGCGCACGCGCTCGATGGTGGGACGCAGGCCTTCTGCCAACAGCGCGTCCGCGGCCGCGAATACGTCCGATTGCTGGATGCCGCGCCCCCTGAATTCCGTGACGACCTGGTTCATGGTGGTCCTTTCTGTCCTGCCCGCACCTGATCGAAGACGCTCGAACTTTTCGGGCGCGAGGCCGGCCTTGGCGCTATAAATAACCCACGATAAGGGAACATTACCGTGGATTAACACGGGTATTAGATACGGTATCATACATGGCACGTCATATAAATAACGCAATGCCGGCAGCGACCGAACTCGCGCTGCCCGCTCAGCCCTCGCCCCTGCCCGCGGCGGCCAAGGGCGTTGCCGCACTGGACCCCGCCAAGCTCACGCGCACCGCGGAAGCAGCCGCGCGCGCGCTGATGCGCCAGGGCGAGGCGAAAAACACCCAGGCGTCCTATCGCTCGGCCCTGCGTTACTGGTGCGCCTGGTACGCGCTGCGCTATGGCGCCGCGCTCACCCTGCCCTTGCCCGTCCCGGTGATGATCCAGTTCATCGTGGACCACGCCGCGCGCCAGCCGGAGGACACAGCCACCCCTTCGGCCGCGGCATCGGCCACGACATCGACCGAGACCGCCGACGACGTCACGGCCGAGCTCGACGCGGATGCGCGACAGGCCCCGGCTGCAGACCCCCTCGCCTGCGCGGACCTGGTCACCGAGCTGCCGCCCGCCGTGGACGAGGCGCTGGTGCGCCAGGGCTACAAGGCCCGACTCGGCGCGCCCGCGCTCAACACCCTGCTGCACCGGGTGTCCGTCATGACCAAGGCGCACGAGCTGCTGCGCGCGGGCGAGCCCCTCGACGCGTCCACCAGTGCCGCTGCGGCCAAGGCCCCGCCAGCCAACCCTTGCGCCGACGCGCTGGTGCGCGAACTGCTCGCGCGCACCCGCCGCGCCTATGCCCAGCGCGGGGAGCGCGCGCGCCGACAAAACGCGCTGACCAAGGAGCCGCTGCAGCGCCTGCTCGCCACCTGCGACGAGTCCGTGCAGGGCACGCGCGACCGCGCCCTGCTCCTGTTCGCCTTCTCTACCGGTGGGCGCCGCCGCTCCGAAGTCGCCAGCGCCCGACTGCAAGACCTGCGGCTCGCCGCCGGCGGGGCCTATGTCTTCACCTTGGGCCACTCCAAGACGAACCAAGCGGCGCAACTGCGCCCCGAAGACGCCAAGCCGCTGGTGGGCAGCGCCGCGCTGGCAATGCGCAAGTGGCTCGCGGTGCTGGCCGCGCAAGGCGTGCGCGAGGGGGCGCTGTTTCGGCGCGTGCGCCGCGGCGGACACATCGGCGAAGCGCTGCAGCCGGCGGCCGTTCGCGACATCGTGCGCGCGCGCTGCGCTTTGGCGGGACTCGAGGGGGAGTTTTCCGCGCACTCGCTGCGCTCGGGCTTTGTGACCGAGGCCGGCAAGCAAAACGTGCCCCTGGCCGAGACGATGGCGCTAACCGGCCACCACAGCGTGGCGACCGTGATGGGGTACTTTAGAGCCGAAGGCGCGCTGAGCGCACCCGCTGCCAACTTGGTGGACCGATAGAGGCCCCGAGCGAGCCGATGGCTCGACGAATTTGACGCTATGGACTTATCGCTTTTATCGCACGTTCCGATCAAGTTCGGCTTTGAATGCGAAACGGTCGAATCCAGTCGCAATCTCGATAGGCCGCTTTCGCTGCAGGGCCATCTTCGGCGGATCTATCCTGATCGCAAAAAGCGGACCTCCAGGCAGCAAGGCGGCTCCGTGTTTTCGGCCGGAGGGCAGCGGAAAGCCAGTCAGAAGATCGTCGCGAAAGGCTGCTCTTGATGGCCGAAGCAGTTGTTGGTGCTGAGCTGTCGAACCGGCCGAGGCGGATGCACAAATTCACCAGTGACATGCAGACGGCGCATGTCCAGGCTGACGCCCGCGCCACTCGCCTTCACTGACGGGTACCAGCGTGACATCCTCCTGCAGCAGAGCGAGGGTGGGCCACGCCTCGGGAAATCCCTCCCCACCCGCATTGGGTAGCGTCATCGGCGCAGCAGCTTTCTAAGCTCATGGGCAGGATTAGAAGCACATCGCCTGCCGCTGCAGGCACGGAGACATCAGCGCCATGCTAACGATCGCCATCAGTCGCGCCCCCGCCCTCCAAAGCTACCGGCCCACCCGGATGCCCCAGCCGCACACACTGGTGGAGCGCCGCCCGGACGGCGCGATGCTGCTGCGCTCGGCGCACTCAGTGCGCCAGATGGAACAGATCTCCTTTGCCGAGTTCGTTCCACTGTGGGCGCAGCAGCGCCCCGAGGCCCCGGCCTTCCAGGAGCGCGATGGCACACAGGGCTGGCGCGGACTGAACTGGCGCCAGTTGTGGGATCAGGTTCAGCGCGTAGCCGCCGGCCTGCTCGAACTCGGCCTGGGCCAGGACCGGCCCCTGATGCTGCTTTCCGGCAACTCCGTCGAGCAGGCCGTGGTGCTGCTCGCGGCCGAGTTGGTGGGCGTGCCTACGGCGCCGGTCTCGCCCGCCTACTCGCTGCTGAGCCAGGACTTCTCGCGCCTCAAGGGCGTGCGCGACCTGACCCAACCCGGCGCCCTGTTCGTGCAGTCGGCCGCCGAACTGGCGCGCGCGTTGGCTGCGCTGGACTTGCCCCAGGCGCCAGTGATCTCGGTGCGCGATGCAGCCGATGGCCAGATGGCCTGGTCCGCGCTGGTGAACACCGAACTCACGCCCGAGCGTTCGCAACGCGTGGCCGAGGCACGCGCCGCCATCCGGCCGGGCCATCTCTCGCGCATCCTCTTCACCTCGGGTTCCACCGGCCTGCCCAAGGGCGTGCCGCTTTCCTACCGCAACTGCCAGGCGGTGGCGGCCTACATGCAGCACCAACTGGGCGAGCTCGTCGATCCTCAACCGCTCTTCCTGGACTGGCTGCCCTGGCACCACGGCCTGGGCGGGGTGCTCAACTTCGGCCGCTCGCTGGTGTTGGGCGCCGCCCACTACATCGACGACGGACGCCCGCTGCCGGGGCTGTTCGAGCGCACGCTGCGCAACCTGCGCGAACTTTCGCCCAGCATCTTCACCAGCGTACCAGTCGCCTGGAACATGCTCGCGCCCGAGCTGGAGCGCGACCCCGAACTGGCCCAGCACTTCTTCGCCCGCGTGAGCAACTTTGCCTATGGCGGCGCCAGCCTGCCGCGCGACACATGGGAGCGCATGCACCGCGTGGCCGAAAAAACCATCGGCCAGCGCGTCGTGTTCTGCAGCGGCCTGGGCGCCACCGAAACCACCGGCCTGGGCGCCTTCTGCGCCTGGCCAAGCGACGACGTGGGCAACATCGGCGTGCCCATGCCTGGGTCTGAAGTGAAGCTGGTACCGCTGCCCGGCGGCGACGGCCGCTTCGAGATCCGCATCCGCGGCGAGCACGTATTCAGCGGCTACCTGGGCCGGCCCGACCTGACAGCCGCGGCCTTCGACGAAGAAGGCTTCTACCGCATGGGCGACGCGGTGCGACTGGTCGACCCGAAGGACGCTACTCGCGGCCTGCAATTTGCCGGCCGCGTGGCGGAGGACTTCAAGCTGGTCAACGGCACCTGGGTGCAGACCGGCGCGGTACGCCTGGCCCTGCTGGAACGTTGCGAGGGCCTGCTGTCTGACGCGGTGGTCTGCGGGCACGACCGCGCCTTCATCGCCGCCCTGGCCTGGCCCAATGTGGCGGCATGCAAGCGCCTGCTGCCCGAGCTGGAAGGACTGGACGCGGCTGCGCTGGTGCAGCACCCGCTGCTGCTTGATCGCCTGCGCGAACACCTCGCCGCGCAGGGTGCGGGCACCGCCAGCCAGCGGGTGGAGCGCCTACTGCTGATGGCCGAGCCGCCCTCGATGGATGCCAACGAGATCGCCGACAAGGGCTACGTCAACCAGACCGCCGTGCGCACGCGCCGCGCCGCGCTGGTGGAGGCGCTCTACGAAGACACGCCTGAGCCGCACGTGGTCTGCGCAACCCGCTGAGCGCGCGCTGTTTCCATTTCCTTTCACAACTTCGACGGAGACACCTCATGCGCAGGAGGACCCTGATCAACGCCGCCGCCGCGGTCGCCACCCTGGCTTGCGGCGCCCCATCGTTCGCCCAGGGCTACCCGAGCAAGCCCATCATGTTCGTCGTGCCCGCACCGCCGGGTGGCGGGCTGGATGCGCTGGCCCGCACCATGGCCGACGAAATGGGCAAGCGCATGGGCGCCACCATCGTGGTCGACAACAAGCCCGGCGCCACCGGCATGCTGGGCACGCAGACCGTAGCCCGTGCTCAACCTGACGGGTACACGGTGCTGTTCACCATCTCGGCGCCCATCCTAAACGCACCCTTCATGTACTCGAAGGTGCCCTACGACGTGCGGCGCGACCTGGCCTTCATCACCCAGGTCTGCACCGGCCCGCTGGTGCTGGGAGTCGGTCGCGACGTGCCGGTGAAGAACATGAAGGAGTTCCTGGCCTGGGCCCAGGCCAACAAGGGCAAGCTCAGCATCGGCAGCTTCGGCGTTGGCACCGGGCCGCACCTGGCCGGCGCCTACCTGAGCCAGTCGCGCGGGCTGGACCTGACCAACGTGGCCTATAAGGGCGAGGCACCCATGATCCAGGACCTGGTGGGCGGACAGATTCCCGTCGCCATCGGCTCGGCCGGCACCTTCATGCCGCACCTCGAAAGCGGCCGCGCGCGCGCCCTGGCCATCGTGGGCACGCGTCGGCTGCCCGAACTGCCCCAGGTGCCCACCTTGGCCGAGGCCGGCCTGACCGATGCCGAGCTGAACCTGCCCGGCTGGGTCGTCATGATGGCGCCCGCCGCCACGCCGGCCCCCATCCTCTCGCAGTTGGAAGGGGCCGCGCGCGACTCGGTGCACAGCACGGCCATGAAGGCACGCTTCCAGGCCTACGGCATGGACGGCATGGGCACCAGTGCCGAACAGTTCCGCAAGGACTACGAGGCGGCGCTGCCGGTGGTGGAGCGCATGGTCAAGCTGTCGGGCGCCAAAGTGGAGTAGCGCTCGCGCCAAGCCGGCACGGCAAGTGAACCGCCGTGCCTGGATGACCGCAACTTGAAACCGAATGCCTTGCAGCTATTGAGCTCGCTTGACCGCCGGCGGGAGCCAGGTGCCATCCAATGCGGACTGTCGGGGTGAATAGAGCCGCAATGTTGGCGCGATGATGCCGGACTTGGGCGCGGGCAACCAATTCGCCTCCTTGTCAGCCCCCGGTGATTCCGCCTGCAGGTACAAGTCCAGCGAGCCGTCCGCGTTGAACTTGAGTTTGTCGCGATCCCCGATCGCAAAGCGATTCAAGCGGTTGGGCACCTGAAACCCCGCATCGTCGTACATGGTCAGCGACCAAAACGCATTGGCAGGAGGCAGTGCTTCCTTCTCAAAGTGAAGCACGTACTTGTTGGCTCCGTCGAGCGGCTTTCCTTCGCTGTCCAGCCGAAGCGTCGGATAGATGGCGTCTGCCGGCAGGTTTGCCCCCAATCCACTCAGGGCAACCAGTGCGCGCTGGCGGTAGGACGTGCCATACGTGCCCGTGTTGTCCAGAGCGATGTACCAGCCATTTTCGAACTGGCTTTTCGTTCGGATACGGTTCATTGCATCCATGAAGGTCCTGGGCGCTTCATTGATTGCCGCAATCGCTTGTTGGCTCAGCTTGCTGGGGTCCCAGCTCTTGCCAGGCTCCATGCCAATCTGCTTCATGCGAAAGACGATGGGGTAGTCATTGGCGTGCGGCGGATGCTTTTTCATGAGTTCCGCGAGGCGTGCCATCATTTCAACGCCACTGAGCTTCAGCGTGGTGTCCAGCGGCGGGGTCTTGTTGTCGACCTTGTCGCTTACGCGGGACGACGTGGGCGGCTTGTACGCCTTGCCCCATCCGCTCAACGGCGTGAGCTTGAGGCCGTCCTGCACCTTGTGCACGTTCTCATAGTCGCTCGGACCGTTGGTCTGCGTTCGGCCCATCATCCACACCACTGGGGTCGGCGCGACGATCTTCTGCACTCCAGCCGGCAGCATTCCGCGCCACCCCGGCGCCACATAGGCAAGGTGGCCCGCCTTGGTTCCGGTGGTGCGCGACCCCAGCGAACTGAAGACGTCGGTCCACATATCAAGCGTCGGAACCAGGTAGAAGCGCCCATTCGTGTCCGGCACCGTCAGGATGACGGGCTCCTTGCTCAGGTCCAGCCAGGCGAAGGAGTACAGCGTGTCGAAATTGAAGCGAACCACATCCTTTGCATCGCCCGGTGGATAGCTGCGGAAATGTGCGAACTGATTGACCGGTGCTCGCATTGGAACGGTGCTGGCATTCGGCACATTGGTCGCCTGTTGCATCGTCAGATCCATCAGCACGAGAGGAAAAGCGAACTCATAGAGCTCCAATGCCAAGGCCTTCTCAGCGTCCACTTGCTTGGATTCGGTGACAGAAGCACCTCCGGCAGTGGGCGGTGCAGCCGTCGCTGCAGTAGAAAAACAGACTGCACCCGCGAACGAAACCAACCCTGCTGCGGCAAGACGCAATTCTTTCATCGGTGACTCCATGAACTTAATAGAAGAGGCGGCAATCGCGCGCGGGCGGGCTTTCTCATTGACGGGGCCGCGCTCACTCCGGCTTGATGCCCAGACCCTGGAGGATGCTACGCCAAGTGGTGGTGTCCTTCGCCACCAGCTGCGCAAACTCCCGCGCCGTGGGCGTGGGCGAGTTGGGCAGGTTCAGCGCATCGAGCCGGGCCTTGAACTCCGGGCTGCCCACGGTGGCCACCACCAGCGCGTTGAGCCGCTCGACGATGGCCACCGGTGTGCGCGCCGGCGCGAATACGCCGTACCAGCCCGCTGTCTCGAAGGGGTAGCCTTCCTCAGTCAGCGTGGGCACCTGGGGCATGTGCGGCACGCGCTGGGTCCCGCTTACCGCCAGCGCGCGCAGCTTGCCCGATTCGATGTACTGCACTGGTGAACTCACGTCCGTCCAGCCCAACTGCAGCGTGCCGCCAAGCAGGTCCACGATGATGGGCGCGGTGCCTTTATAGGGCACATGCGTCATGCGCAGGCCGGCTCGCTGCAGCAGCGACTCCATGGTCAGGTGCCCGCCGGAGCCCGTGCCCCAGCTCGCGTAGTTCAGCTCGCCCGGGCGTGCCTTTGCATAGGCCACCAATTCCTTGAAGCTGCGTACAGGCAGATTCTGCGATGCCAGCAGCACGTTGCCGGTCAGGCCGATCTGCGCCACCGCCTCGAAGTCCTTCACTGGGTCCGGCGCGCGCGCATACAGGCTGGGATTGATCGCCATCGCAGAGGCGAAAGAAAAAAGCAGGGTCTGGCCGTCGGGCGCGGCGCGCGCCACCTCGGCCGAAGCCAACATGCCATTGGCGCCTGGCTTGTTGTCGATGATCACCGGCTGCTTCAGCGCCGCCGAAAGCTTCTCGCCCAGCAGGCGAGCGAGGATGTCGGTGCCACCGCCCGGCGGGCCGGGCACCACCAGGCGGATGGGGCGGCTGGGCCAGTTGTCGCTGCCCTGGGCACGAACCCAAGGCGCAACAGCCAGTGCGGCTGTGCTGGCCAACCAGTGACGGCGCTTCATTGCTTGCATGAGCTTGACTCCCAGCGTTTGGACGAAAACAGGAGGCCCGAAGGTGCGGCGCGGGCGCTCAGTCAGCGCCCAGGCCCTGGGCCTTGAGCGCGGCGATGGCTTCTTCGCCAAAACCCCAGTCGCGCAGCGCCGCCGCGCCGTGCTCGCCGCGTTCGGGCTCGCGTATTGGCAGCGCCGACGGCGTGGCCGAGAAGCGCGGCGCCGGGGCCGGCTGCATCACGCCATCCACTTCCACGAAGCTGCCGCGCGCGCGGTTGTGCGGATGGTTGGGCGCCTCCGAAAAACTCAGTACCGGCGCCACGCAGGCATCGCTGTCCTCGAACACCTGGCTCCATTCGTCGCGCGTGCGCTTCGCAAAGGCGGCCTCGAGCGCGGCGCGGATCTTGGGCCAGCCCTTGCGGTCGTGCTGCGAGGGCAGTCCGGCATCGGCCAGCTCCAGCTTCTCAAGCAGCTCCGCATAGAAGCGACCCTCGACCGGGCCCACCGACATGTACTCGCCATCGGACGTGCGATAGCTGTCGTACCAGGGCGCGCCGCCGTCGAGCATGTTGCTGGCACGCTCCTCGCGCCAGTTGCCCGAGGCCAGCAGGCCCCAGAAGATCGCGCCCAGTTGCGCGGCACCTTCCGTCATGGCGGCATCCACCACCTGGCCGGCGCCGCCGTTCTTCACGTTGACCAGCGCGGCCAGCACGCCTAAGGCCAGCAGCATGCCGCCGCCGCCGTAGTCGCCCACCACGTTCAGCGGTACCGTGGGCTTGGCGCCTGGCGCAGCGCCAATGCCCGAGAGCACGCCAGACAGGGCGATGTAGTTCAGGTCATGCCCGGCGCGGTCGGCCATGGGCCCGGTCTGGCCCCAGCCGGTCATGCGGCCGTAAACCAGCTTTGGGTTGCGTGCCAGGGCCGCGTCGGGGCCCAGGCCCAGGCGTTCCATGGTGCCCGGGCGAAAGCCCTCGATCAGCACATCGGCACGCTCGATGAGTGCCAGGGCCGCCTCGCGCGCCTCGGGCTTCTTCAGGTCCAGCGTGACGGAGCGGCGGCCGCGGCCAACCACGTTGATGCGCGGGCCTTCCATCTTCGGGCCGAGGTCGCCGGGGGCCACGGGGCGGTCGATGCGGATCACGTCCGCGCCCATGTCCGCCAGTAGCATGGCGCCGAACGGCCCGGGGCCGATGGCCTCGAACTCCACCACGCGAATACCGGAAAGTACGCCCATGAATTTCACTCCTGACAGGTCTTGCCCGGATTGAAGCAACGCTGGCCGCGACGCGCCCTCCCCATAGCGGGTAGGGAGGTGTTCAGGGTTGTGGGGCCGCGCCCGCGGACTCCAGGTCGCGCAGCCGTTCAACGGCATCGTCGCGGCCGGTCACGCCCAACTTGCCGTATGCATTGCGCAGGTGCCACTTCACCGTCTCGGGCGAGACGTTGAGCGTGCGTGCGATGCGCTTGTTGGACAGGCCCTGTGCCAGCAGGCGCGTGACCTCGAGCTCGCGCTCGCTCAGCGACTCCAGAACACCGGCGCTCGCGGCGGCGCTGGCGCCGCCAGCGCGCGTGCCGG
>NZ_BCUU01000073.1 GCF_001591385.1 Variovorax soli NBRC 106424 | reverse complement strand
GGCCGGCGCGCAGGCCGCAGGCGGCGCAGCAGCTGCGGCTCCTGCCGCTCCTGCCGCGTCGCAACAGGCAGGCAACGCGCCTTCCGCCGACGCCGTCTATTTCGAAAGCAATCGCTCGCGTGTCGACGCCACGGGCCAGGCCCGGCTGCAGGACATTGCCGCCGCCATGAAGGCGCGGCCCGCGGCCCGGGCCAAGGTGCAGGGCTATGTGGACGCCAGCGGCAGCGCCAAGCGCAACGGCGAACTCGCCAAGCAACGGGCCCAGGCCGTGCGCGACGCGCTGGTGGCGGCCGGCGTGCCGGCCGATCGCATCACGCTGGAGAAGCCGGCCAACATCGTCGGCGGTGATTCGGCCGCCAAGGCGCGCCGGGTGGACATCGTGCTGGCGGGGGCCTGATGAAGTTCGCGCACTTCTTCATCGACCGGCCGATCTTCGCGAGCGTCATCTCCATCATCCTGGTCATCGCCGGGGGCGTGGCGATGCTCAACCTGCCCATCGCGCAGTTTCCGGAGATCACGCCGCCCCAGATCTCGGTGACCGCGACCTATCCCGGCGCCAGCGCCGAGGTGGTGGCGCAGAACGTGGCCGCGCCCATCGAGCAGCAGGTCAACGGCGCCGACTACATGATGTACATGAACTCGACCTCGAGTTCGACCGGCAACATGACGCTGTCGGTGTTCTTCGAGATCGGCACCGACCCGTCGCTGGCGCAGGTGGACGTGCAGAACCGCGTGAACCTCGCGCTGCCCACGCTGCCCTCGGCGGTGAGCCAGCAGGGCGTGTCGGTGGCCAAGAAGTCGCAGGCCTTCATGATGATCGTGGCGATCTACTCGCCCGATGGCGGCCTGGACCCGACCTACGTGGCCAACTACGCCAACATCAATGTGCTTGACAACATCAAGCGCATTCCGGGCGCCAACCAGAGCTCGATCTTCGGCGCCCCCGACTACGCCATGCGCCTGTGGCTCAAGCCCGACCGCATGGCCAGCCTGGGCCTGACGGCCACCGACGTGCAGAACGCCGTGGCGCAGCAGAACCAGCAGTTCGCCGCCGGCCGCCTGGGCGCCTCGCCCACCGCGGCACCCGTGCAGCAGACCTTCCCGGTGGCCACCTCGGGCCGCATGACCGAGCCCTCGGAGTTCGAGAACATCATCCTGCGTGCCTCGCAGCAGGGCACCGGCGCCATCGTGCGCGTCAAGGACATCGGCCGGGCCGAGCTGGGCGCCAAGGACTACTCCATCCGCTCCAAGTACAACGGCAAGACGGCCACGCTGATCGCCATCTACCAGCAGCCCGGCGCCAACGCGCTGCAGGTGGCCACCGACGTGCGCAAGTCGCTGGAGCAGATGAAGAAGACCTTCCCGCCGGGGCTGGACTACGACATCGCGCTGGACACCACCGAGTTCGTGAAGGAGTCGATCAACGAGGTGGTCCACACCTTCTTCGAGGCCGTGGTGCTGGTGGTGCTGGTGGTGTTCCTGTTCCTGCAGAGCTTCCGCGCGACCATCGTGCCGATCCTGGCGGTGCCGGTGTCGATCATCGGCGCCTTCATCGGCATGACGGCGATGGGCTTCTCCATCAACATGCTCACGCTGTTCGGGATGATCCTGGCCATCGGCATCGTGGTGGACGACGCGATCGTGGTGGTGGAGAACGTCGAGCGCAACATGAACGAGTTCGGGCTCGACCCCAAGACCGCGGCCAAGCGCGCCATGGACGAGGTGAGCGGCCCGGTGGTGGCCATCGTGCTGGTGCTGTGCGCGGTGTTCATCCCGGTGGCGTTCCTCTCGGGCATCACCGGGCAGCTGTACAAGCAGTTCGCCGTGACCATTGCGGTGTCGGTGGTGCTGTCGGGCCTGGTGGCGCTCACGCTCTCGCCGGCGCTGGCGGCCATCCTGCTCAAGCCGCATCCGCCCGGACAGCACGAGAAGAAGGGCTTCTTCGGCTGGTTCAACCGCAACTTCGACAAGCTCACCAACAGCTACGGCCGCAGCACGCAGCTGGTGATCAAGCGGGTGCTGATGGCGGCGGTGCTGATCGTCGGGATGATCGCGATCATGATGGGCCTGTTCAAGAAGGTGCCGGGCTCCTTCCTGCCGGTGGAAGACCAGGGCTACATCTACACCGCGGCCATCCTGCCCGACGCGGCCAGCCTGGACCGCACCGAGGCGGCAACGGACCGCGCGCAGGCCTGGTACTCCAAGCAGCCGGGCGTGAAGTCGGTGGCCACCGTGCCGGGCTTCAGCCTGATCGACTCGCAGAACAAGGCCAACGCGGGCGTGCTCTTCGTGTCGCTCAAGGGCTTTGCGGAGCGGCAGGCGGCCTCGGACAAGGCCGATGCGCTCATCCACCAGGCGGCCGGCGAGTTCTCCAAGGACCAGGATTCGCTGATGATCCCGGTCAACCCGCCGTCCATTCCTGGCCTGGGCACCACGGGCGGCTTCGAGTTCTGGGTGCAGAGCGAGGGCGACGCGCCGCTGCAGCGGCTGGAGGAGCTCACGCGGGCCATCATCGCCAAGTCGCGCGAGCGCAAGGAACTGCAGGGCGTCAACTCGACCATCAACACGCGTTCGCGCCAGTTGATGGTGGACGTGGACCGCGACAAGGCCGAGAGCCTGGGCGTGCCCGTGCAGGACGTGTATTCCACGCTGCAGACGCTGTTCGGCTCGCTCTACGTGAGCCAGTTCCCCAAGAACAGCCGCTTGTTCCAGGTGATCCTGCAGGCCGAGCCCGACTACCGCACCAAGCCGGAAGACCTGCAGAACATGTACGTGCGCAACCGCAGCGGCGACATGGTGCCGCTCAAGGCGGTGGCCAACACGCGCTACGTGGTGGGCGCCGACCTGGTCACGCGCTTCAACAACTACCCGGCCGCCAAGATCTCGGGCGGCCCGGCGCCGGGCTACAGCTCGGGCCAGGCGCTCAATGCCATGGAAGAGGTGGCGCGCGAGGTACTGCCCGAAGGCTTCTCCTTCGCCTGGTCCGGCCAGGCATATGAAGAGAAGAAGGCGGGCTCGACCGCCGGCGTGGTGTTCGCCTTCGCGCTGGTGATGGTGTTCCTGATCCTGGCGGCGCAGTACGAGAAGTGGACGCTGCCCTTCGGCGTGCTGCTGGCGGTGCCTTTCGCGCTGTTCGGCGCCATCGTGGCGATCTGGCTGCGCGGCACGGAAAACGACGTGTACTTCCAGATCGGCCTGACGGTGCTCATTGCGCTGGCGGCCAAGAACGCCATCCTGATCTTCGAGTTCGCGGTGGAACTGCGCCACAAGGAAGGGATGTCGGCCTACGACGCCGCGGTGAACGCGGCCAAGCTGCGGCTGCGTCCGATCATCATGACCTCGCTGGCTTTCATCCTGGGCTGCGTGCCGCTGGCCATTGCGAGCGGCGCGTCGTCGGCCAGCCGGCATTCGCTGGGCACCGGCGTGATCGGGGGCATGCTTGGCGCCACGGTGATCGCGATCTTCTTCATCCCCATGTTCTTCTGGGGCCTGGAGACCTTGAGCGAACGCAGCGCCGGCAAGAAGAAGGACAAGCCGCAGGCGCTGCCGGCGGGTGCAGCAGGCGAGGGGGCAGACCATGCGGCGCACTGACCGTGAGCCCCCACGCTCATCACTTCGTGTATTCGCTGCCCCCCGAGGGGGCGCGAGCCTCCCTAGAGGCGGCTCGTCGGGAGGCTCAAATATGGCCAAGGTAGCGGCAGCCGCCGCGGCGCTGGTGCTGCTCTCGGGCTGCATGCTGGGCCCCGACTACAAGCGCCCCGAGTTGGCGGTGCCCGACCAGTTCCGCGCCACGCCGCCGCGCGCCGAGCTGAGCCCCAGCGCGGCCGACACCGCCTGGTGGCGGCAGTTCGGCGACGCGCAGCTCAATGCGCTGGTCGACGAGGCGCTGGCCAACAACCTGGACGTGGTGGCTGCCGCCGCGCGGGTGGACCAGTTCTACGGCGTGCTGGGCACCACGCGCGCCGCACTGTTCCCGCAGGTGGGTGCGGACGTGAACGGCAGCCGCCAGCGCGCCAGCACGATCACGGCCACCGGCGCGCCCGGCATCAACCCCTACAACTCCGCGCAGGCCGCGGTGCTCGCCAGCTGGGAGATCGACCTGTTCGGCCGCACGCGGCGCCTGACCGAGGCGGCCACCGCGCAGCTGCGCGGCAGCGAGGCCTTCCGCCGCGGCACGGTGCTCTCGCTGGTCGCTGCCGTCACCGCCGGGTATGTGCAACTTCGCGACCTCGACAAGCAGGTGGAGGTGGCGCGCGACACGCTCAAGCTGCGCGAGGATTCGCTCAAGCTCTTCGAGCGGCGCTTCAAGGGCGGCGTGGTGTCGGAGCTGGAGCTGAGCCAGGCCAGATCGGAATACGCCACCGCCTTGCGCACCTTGCCACAGCTCGAGCAGTCGGCGGCGCAGCAGGAGAACGCACTGTCGGTGCTGGTCGGGCGCAACCCCGGCCCCATCGTGCGCGGCCGTCCCATCGACGAACTGACGATGCCGCCGGTGCCGGCCGGCCTGCCGTCCGAGCTGATCGAGCGCCGTCCCGACCTGCTGGCGGCCGAACAGTCGCTGGTGGCCGCCAATGCGCGCATCGGCGCGGCCAAGGCGGCGTACTTCCCGACCATCTCGCTCACTGGCGCCTTCGGCGCGGCCAGCCGCAGCCTGTCGGACCTGTCCAGCGGCTCGGCGCGCATCTGGTCTTACGGCCTGGATGTGAGCGTGCCGATCTTCACCGCCGGCGCCATTGCCGGTCAGGTGGAGAGTGCCGAGGCCGGCCAGCGCGAATCGCTGGCGCAATACCGCAAGGCCGTGCAGACGGGCTTTCGCGAAACGGAAGACGCGCTGGTGGGCGTGACCAAGTCGCAGCTGGCGCGCGATGCGGCCAAGCAGCAGACCGACGCGCTCGCCAACTACGCGCGCCTGGCGCGCAAGCGCTACGACGGCGGCTACAGCAGCTACCTCGAGGTGCTGGACGCCGAACGCAGCCTGTTCAATGCGCAGTTGCAGCTGGCGCAAAGCCAGGCCGACGTGCTGCTGCAGGCCGCGGCGCTCTACAAGGCGATGGGGGGCGGCTGGGTGGACCTGGCGGACCAGCTGGCGCCCAAGCCCAAGAGCGCGAGCGAGGGGTAGGGCTGGAGAGCTCTGCCGGCTTCGTCGCTGGTTTTCTCCGCAGATCTTGCGGTGATTGCATGTCGGATTCGCCGCAAGAACCGCGGCGAACGGCTTGAAGCCCAGGGGCCGCGCCAGGACAGCCGGCCCCTTTCCCAGCTCAACGCAGGTAGGCGATGCGTGCTTCGTGCGCGATGCGCTGGCGAAGGAGGTCCATGCTTTCGGGATCGTCGCCGTCGCAGCTGGCGCGCAGCACGCGCGCGGCATGGGCGTCGTCCAGCGTTTTCACCAGCACGCGCAGCGACTTGGCTTGCGCTTGCGAGAACTCGCCGCGTTTGGCGTGTTCGTCGAGCTGGCGCAGAACCTCCTTGGGCGCCAGATCGCGCATGTCGAGGAGGTCCAGTGCCAGGGACAACTGGTGGGAAGAAAGCGTGGGGATGGCGAGTGCGGTGGTCATGTGGGCTGGGCCTCACTTCCTGAAAACGAGATGCCGCAGTCTCGGACAGTCCGCTTAAGCCGTGCTGAAACCCCGGCGCAGCCGGACCGCGCTTTTGTGGAGTGCTTCACGCCGCGCGCGACGGGCGCCGCCTCGGCTCTGCGCGTCAGCTCAGCCCGGTGACCGGCAGTGCCGCGCCGTGCACCGCGCGCGCGGCATCCGAAGCCAGAAAGGCGATCACCTGCGCCAGGTCGCGCGGCGCGACCCAGTTGGCCGGATCGGCATCGGGCATGTCGGCGCGATTCTCGGGCGTGTCGATGATGGTGGGCAGCACGCAGTTGACGTTGATGTTCTGCGTGCGCAGCTCGGCCGCCATCGATTCGGTCAGGCGGCTCACCGCGCTTTTGGCCGCGATGTAGGCGCCCATGTTGGCCAGCCCGCGCTGGGCCGAGTAGGCGCCGATGTTCACGATCTTGCCGCCGCCTTGCTGCTGCATCTGCGGCACCACGGCATGCGCCATGTGCTGCACCGTGCGCACGTTCAGGTCGTACAGGAAGTCCCAGGTCTTGGCCTCGGTGCCGTGCACCGGCGTGCCCATGCGAAAGCCGCCGGCCAGGTTGCACAGCACGTCGATGCGGCCGAAGCGCTTGACCACGGCCTGCGCCGCGGCGTCGGCTTCCGCCGCGTTCAGCAGGTTGGCCGCGAGGAACATGCGGCGCTCGCCCGCGTCGCCGAAGACGGCACTGAGGCGGTCGGCATGCAGGTCGACCAGCGCCAGGCGCGCACCCTGCTGCGCGAACACGTCGGCCACTGCGCGGCCCAGGTTGCCGGCGGCGCCGGTGATGAGCACGACGGCGTTGTTCATGTCGGAAGTGGTCATGTCAGATGCTGGCCTTGGCCGAATTGCGGCGTTCGAGGTGGTACTGGCCGGTGCCGCGGGAGACCACCCGGTCGCTGGGCAGCACGGTGCCGGGCTCGTGGTCGGGCCGGCCGGCAATCCGGTCGTACAGCGGCGCGAAATCGATCGTTGCCAGCTCGAGCAACTGATCCAGGCCGTCGATGACGAAGTAGCTCTCCTGGAAGTCGTCGATGCGGTAGCGCGTGCGCATCACCCGCTCCAGGTCGAAGCCGATGCGGTTCGGCGAGGCGTCGTCCAGCGCGAACACCGACTCGGTGTACGAGGACGCGATGCCCGCGCCGTAGATGCGCACGCCGTCCTTCTGCTGCACCAGGCCGAACTCCACCGTGTACCAGTACACGCGGGCCAGCTTGTCCAGCACGCCGAGTTCCCTGGCGCGCAGGCCGCCGCGGCCGTAGGCCTGGATGTAGTCGGCAATCACCGGGTTCATCAGCATCGGCACATGGCCGAACACGTCGTGGAAGACGTCGGGCTCTTCCAGGTAGTCCAGCTCGTGCGGCTTGCGGATGAACTGGCCGGCCGGAAAGCGGCGGTTGGCCAGGTGGTCGAAGAAGACCTCGTCGGGCACCAGGCCGGGTACGGCCACCACCTGCCAGCCGGTCTTGCGCATCAGCACCTCGGACAGGCGCCGGAAGTCCGGGATCTGGTCGGGCCCGATGGGCAGCTTGTTCATGCCGTCGACGAATTCGTCGCAGGCCCGGCCGGGCAGCAGTTTCGATTGGCGCTCGAACAGCGTCTTCCACACCGCGTGTTCGGCGGGTGTGTAGCGGTCCCAGCCCTGGTCGATGGTCCAGTCGGCGCGCTCGGGCATGGCACCGGCGGCCAGGCCGTGCAGTTCCTTCGTTTCGAGAAGGGCGGTGGCTTCTTCCAGCATGACGCTTCTTCGCAGTCTTGTGGGTGGTGCCGGCGTTCAGTCGGCCGTCTGCAGCACGCCGCGGTTGATCTGGTCGCGCTCGAGCGACTCGAACAGGGCCTTGAAGTTGCCTTCGCCGAAGCCCTCGCGGTAATTGCCCTTGCGCTCGATGAACTCGAAGAACACCGGGCCCAGCAGCGGCTCGGAGAAGATCTGCAACAACAGGCGCGGCTGCCCGCCCTCGGTCGTGCCGTCCAGCAGGATGCCGCGCGCCTGCAGGTCGGCCACCGGCTGGCCGTGGCCCGGCAGGCGCTTGTCCAGGTTCTCGTAGTACACGTCGTTGGGCGCGGTGAGCAGCGGCACGCCTGCCAGCTGCAGCTGGTCGATGGCCGTGGGCAGGTCCTCGCACAGCAGCGCGATGTGCTGGATGCCCTCGCCGCTGAACTGCATCAGGAACTCTTCGATCTGCCCGCCGCCCTGCTTGGCTTCTTCATTGAGCGGAATGCGGATCAGGCCGTCAGGCGCCGTCATGGCCTTGGAGGTCAGGCCCGTGTACTCGCCCTGGATGTCGAAGTAGCGGATCTCGCGGAAGTTGAACAGCCGCTCGTAGAAGGCCGCCCAGTGCGCCATGCGCCCGCGGTACACGTTGTGCGTGAGGTGGTCCACCACGCTGAAGCCGTGGCCCTTGGGGTGGCGGTCCACGCCTTCGATGAACTCGAAGTCGATGTCGTAGATGCTCTTGCCGTCTTCGAAGCGGTCGATCAGGTACAGCGGCGCGCCGCCGATGCCCTTGATGGCCGGCAGGCGCAGCTCCATCGGGCCGGTGGCCATTTCGATGGGCTGGGCGCCGAGCTCCAGTGCGCGCTTGTAGGCCTGGTGCGAGTCCTTCACGCGGAAGGCGAGGCCGCAGGCCGAGGGGCCGTGCTCGGCGGCGAAGTACGAGGCCGGGCTGTGCGGCTCGCGGTTGACGATGAAGTTGATGTCGCCCTGGCGGTACAGCACCACGTCCTTGGAACGGTGCTTGGCCACCAGCGTGAAGCCCAGCTTTTCGAACAGGGGCTCCAGCACGCCCGCCACGGGCGAGGCGAACTCCACGAATTCGAAGCCTTGCAGGCCCATGGGGTTGTCGAACAGATCAGCGGTAGCAGCCATGCCGGTTGTCTCCATCAAGGGGGTGGTCGTTAGATGGATGTCGATGCTACGAATTCAGCGCGCAGAGTTACTGCGTTTTTCAGCTTTTGTCATTCTTGATTTGCAGGATTCATGCACAATCGTTTGAATGAACGCACAAGTCCAACTCGACAAGATTGATCTGCGCGTGCTTGAGGTGCTGCAGGCCGACGGCCGCGCCACCTACGACCAGGTGGCGGAGAAGGTCGGCCTGTCGCCTTCGGCCACGCTGCGGCGCGTCAAGCGCCTGGAGGAATCGGGCGTCATTGCCGGCTATGTGGCCCTGGTGCAGCCCGAACGGGTGGGGCTCACGCTCACCGCGTACATCAACGTGCGGCTCGAAAAGCATGCGGAGACGCACAAGCGCAGCCCCATGGATGCGTTCCGGGCTTCGGTCCAGGGCTGGCCGGAGGTGGTGGAGTGCAGCTCCCTGACCGGGGAGATGGACTACCTGCTGCGCGTGCTGGTGGCCGACATGGCGCACTACTCGCGCTTTGTCATGGACACCCTGCTCAAGCACCCCAGCGTGCAGGACTGCAAGACCAGTTTTGTGCTGGAAAGCATCAAGAGAACAACCGCGCTGCCCTTGTGAGGCGTCCACGCGACAGGCGGGCGGGCCCGACTGGCCCGGTTCGTGCGATCCTTCGGGGTGCCATGAAGAGCCATGCCGTGATTACCTTGCTGCGCAGTCGATGAGGGCCTGTCTTCACTGCGCGACCTTGAATCCCCCCGGCAACCGCTATTGCTTCGGTTGCGGGCGTGCGCTGCAGCTTTCGTGCAGCAGCTGTGGCGAGCGCATGCCGCCGGATGCCCGCTTCTGCGGCGCCTGCGGCACCCCGGCGCAACGGCCGCGCCCGCTGGGCACGGCGTCGGACGAAGCCGAGATCAAGCACGCCACCGTGCTCTTTGCCGACATCGTCAGCTCCACCCGGCTCATCGCCGACATGGACGCTGAGCAGAGCCTGCAGTTCCTGGCGCCGGTGGTGGCCTCCATGGCCCAGGCGGTGGTGCGGCACGGCGGCACCATCGGCCGCACGCTGGGGGACGGCCTGATGGCGCTTTTCGGCGCGCCGCAAGCGCACGAGGGCCACGCTGTCCTGGCCTGCGAGACGGCCCTGGCGCTGCATGCCGCAGTGGCCGAGTTCGAGGGCATCCGGCTGCGCATTGGCATGCACTCCGGCGAAGTGGCGATCCTGACCCGCGCCGAAGGCATCGAACGCGACCTGCTGCTGCACGGCGTGGCCATCCACCTGGCCAACCGGGTGGTGTCGATGGCGGACGCCGGCACCACCTTCATGACCGGTGAAAGCCTGGCGCTGGCCGCATCGCAGTACGACGCCGAACTGGTCGGCATCCGGCAGGCGCAAGGCTTCGATGCGCCGGTGCGGCTTCATCGCCTGGTCGGCCCCCAGGGCGGCGCTTCGCGGGAATCCGCGCTGCGCGCCGGGCAGACCGTGCTGCGGGGGCGGGCCGCAGAAATGGCCCGGCTGAACGAAGCGCAGCGCGCGGCGCAAGCGGGGCGCAGCCGCATCGTCGGCATCGTCGGTGCGCCCGGCAGCGGCAAGAGCCGCCTGTGCGCCGAGTTTGCCGACGAATGCCGGCGGCGGCAGGTGCCGGTGCTGGAAGCCCGCGCCCAGCTCTACGGCCACGCGACGCCGCTGCAGCCGGTGCTGGAGTTCCTGCGTTCCGCTGTCATCCGCGTGGCGCCGGGGGATGATGCAGCCGCCGTCCGCTGGCGCGTTGCCGCCCTGGTGCAGGCCATGGGCGTCGATTCGCCGCAGGACCGTGCGCTCGTGAACGAATTCCTGGGCGTGGCGGACGACACCGGCGCCACCCAGGGGCTGAGCGCCAAGGCGCGGCGCAGCCGGCTTCTTGCGCTGGTGGGGGGCATGGTGCGCCATGTCGTCACCCGCCAGCCCACGGTCATCCTCATCGAGGACCTGCACTGGATGGACGAGGCCAGCGCGGAGTTCTTCGCCGCCCTGGTCGATTCGGTGGCGGACACGCCGACCCTGCTGGCCGTCAACTACCGGCCGGGCTGCCGGGCCCCGTGGATGGCGCGCGATTCGTTCAGCGAGATCGCGGTGAGCGAGCTGCTGCAGGAGGACATGGTCGCCCTGGTCGAGCAGCTCATCGGCGAGCGCCCCGAGACACACGGGCTGGCGCTTCGCATCGCGCAGCGAAGCGGCGGCAATCCCTTCTTTGCCGAAGAGATGGTGCGCGCGCTGGTGGCGGATGGCACGTTGGTCGGCTCACCCTCGCAGCGCCAACTGGGTGTGGAACTGGGCGTGGATGCGAACGATGCGCCGCTGCCCGCGACCTTGCAGGCCGTGATCGGGGGCCGCATCGACCAGCTGGACGACGCGGCCAAGTCCCTGCTGCAACTGTGCGCCATCGTGGGCAAGGACTTTCCGCTGGGCGTACTGCAGTTTGTGATCGGCATTTCGCCGGTGGAGTTGCGCCGGCGCCTGGATGCGCTGTGCGCCGCCGAATTCCTCGCCACGCCCTCGCGCGTCAATTTCGACCTCTACAGCTTCCGGCACCCCTTGATCCAGGAGGTGGCCTACCAGACGCAGCTCAAGCGCAAGCGCAAGCCCCTGCATGCCGAAGTGGCTCGCGCCATGGAGTCCTTCTACGAAAACGTGGGCGACGAGTTTGCTGGCCTGGTGGCTTTCCACTACGAAGCCGCGGGCCTGCTGCTGGAAGCGGCACGTTCGCTGGGGCGCGCTGCCGTGTGGATCAGCGGCACCGACACCGCGCAGGCGCTGCGCAACTGGCAGCATGTGCGCGAGCTGCTGCTCGAGCAGCCCGATGAGCGGGAGATCGGCGTGCTGCGCAGCCGTGCCAGCACGCAGATCGCATTGCTGGCGTGGCGCGAAGGCATTCCGGTCGAACAGGTCAAGCCGCTGCTCGACGAGGCGCTGGCATGGGCTCGCCGGCACGACGAGCGCATGGTTCCGATGCTGCTGTTCCTGGAGGGGCGCAACCACATCGCCAGCGGAGGCTCGGCCGACTTCTATGTCGACTGCATGCAGCAGGCGCTGGACATTGCCGCCGGAAGCGATCCCACCGGACGCCGCGCCATCCTCAACACCGCGCTCTCACAGGCCTACGGATGGGCGGGCCTGCTGCGTGAGGCCCTGGCGGCCAGCGATGCGGCCCTGGCCGATATCGGCGGCGCCGATGCGGGCGCGCAGTTTCTCGGCTACCGGACCGAATACTGGGCGCTCAACCTGCGCGGGCGCATCCTGGCCCGCATGGGCCGGCTGGACGAAGCACAGGACTGCTTCGAGAAGATGCTGTCGATTCCGCATGGCGACCTGGACCCCACCGTCCGCTTCATCGCGCACATGGGGTCGCTCGAGATTGCACTGACCCGCACGGACACCAGCCGCGCCCAGGGGCACGCGCTGCAGGTGGCGCTGATCGCGCAGCAGCAGCCCAACCCCTACCTGCGCATGTTCGCGCTGGCGGCACAGGGCTTGTCGCACGGCATTGCCGGCGACTTCGCCGCGGCGCTGGTGGCCTACGGCGCGAGCCTGGACTTGCTGCGTGCCTCGCGCGTGGCCATGGAGTACGAGACCGAACTGCTGGCCAGCGTGTGCGAGTGCCACCTGGCGCTGGGCCAGCACGAAGCCGCGGCCCGGGTGGCGCGCGAGACCGTGGAGATTGCCCGCGCGCGCGCCACGCGCCTGCCCGAGTGCCGCGCCTACCTGGTGCTGGCTGCCGTGGCCGAGGCGCCCGACGAGGCTTCGGACCACCTGAGCCGGGCCGAGGACCTTATCCGCCGCACCGGCGTCGACATCCACTTCGCCCCGCTGCGCGACATGGATGCGCCCGCGCCTTGCGGCAGTTCATGAGGGCGCGCGCGTGGCCAGCAGCGTGAACTCGTTCAGGCCGTAGTTCTTCAGGCATTGCACGTCGCACTGCAGATGGTCGGTGCAGTAGCCGAGCCATTGCGCGGGCTCGGCCGTGTACACCTGGCCTGCGATGTCGGGCCGCTCGATCAGAGTCCGCGGGTGCATGAAGTTGACGGCGAAGCCGCGCAGGCTGGCGGCATGGATCCGGTCCAGCGTAGCCGCCACGTACGGCTCCCAGTCGCTGCGCGGGTGGTCCAGGCAGATATTGAAGATGCCGCTGGCCACGGTGTAGTCGGCCTCCGGCATGCGCGGCGAGGCGAGTTCGAAGCGGGCATGGGCATGCGTGGCCCACAGCTGCCGCGCGTGCTCGATCATCGGTGCCGACAGGTCGGTGCCGACGTATTCGAGCGGTGCCTGGGCATGGCGATCGTCCAGGTGTTCGAGCAGTGCGCCGTAGCCGCAGCCCAGGTCGTGCAGGCGAACGGAAGGCGCGCGCCAGTCCACCACCTTGAGCAACTGCACGAAGCGCAGCCGCTGGCTCATGGACGAGTTCCAGTCCACGCCCAGGGCGGTGGGGCCGTGGCGGCGCACCTTGGCGCTGTAGTAGCGCTCGACGTCGGCGAGCATGCCCTCGGACGAAGCGTCGTTGCCGGTTCCGTCCGAGGTCATGGCCCCTCGCTCAGGGTGTGGTCGTCGTCGCGGCGGCTGCTCCCGCCTGGCGCGGCGTGAGCGGAATGGACACCGTCAGGAAATCCTGGTCGAGGTAGAACACAGGACGATCCTTGGGCGTGATCAGCACCTGCGCCCCGCCGGCGCCTCGGGCATCGTGCGCGGTGAAGTGCACCGGGTCCGGATTGGCCGCCTGCAGGTGATCGGCCAGCGCCTGGGCAATGGCCTTGCCGCCGCTCAGGCTCTGGAAGTTGGAAGGGTAGTGGTCCAGCCGGCGCAGCGCCATGTACCACTTGCGCTTGATGTGCGGGTTCCACAGGCCGCCCACGCCGAGCGCGCGCAGGCTTTCGACCAAGGGCCGGTTGACGTCGAAGACCTTGAACTCGGCCTGGATCGCCTGGATCTCGCGGATGCCGCTGGTTCCGAGGCCCATCTTGCTTTCGTTGGCGACCAGGCGCTCGTCGGCCGGTCCGGGCAAGGCGTCGGGATAGCTCCCGAAGCTCAGGTTCAGTGTTTCGAGAAGACCCCCCACATAGGCGTCGTCATCGCCCATCAGCATGCCCATTGCAACCCCTCCGGCCGAGAGTTAGAAAGTTTGTGAAGACAAAAGCAAAACTTTCGTCAGCATACTTCCGTGTAACAAGATGTGCAACGACTTTGGGTGCGCCGGGTTCGGGTCCGGATGGGCTCTAGGCTCCCAGCATCCCTCGCTCCTCGATGAAGCGGATCACCTCGTCCAGCCCCGTCTGCGTCTTGAGGTTGGTCATCACGTAGGGGCGGCTCTTTCGCATGCGCTGGGTGTCGCTTTCCATCACGCGCAGGTCGGCACCCACGTACGGCGCCAGGTCGGTCTTGTTGATGACGAACAGGTCGCTCTTGGTGATGCCGGGCCCGCCCTTGCGCGGAATCTTCTCGCCGGCGGCCACGTCGATCACGTAGATGGTCAGGTCCGACAGCTCGGGGCTGAAGGTGGCGGCCAGGTTGTCGCCGCCGCTCTCGACGAACACCACATCGGCCTCGGGGAACTGGGCCAGCATGCGGTCGATGGCCTCGAGGTTGATCGACGCGTCTTCGCGGATGGCGGTGTGCGGGCAGCCGCCGGTTTCCACGCCCATGATGCGCTCGGCCGGCAGCGCGCCGGCCACCGTCAGCAGGCGCTGGTCTTCCTTGGTGTAGATGTCGTTGGTGATGGCCACCAGGTCCCACTTCTCGCGCATGCGCTTGCACAGCATCTCGAGCAGGGTGGTCTTGCCGGAGCCCACCGGTCCGCCGATGCCCACGCGCAGCGGCGGCAGTTTCTTGGTGCGGTTGGGAATGTGGTGCAGTGCGGCGCTCATGGGGGCGGATCCGGATTGAAATAAAAGTCAGCTCCTGAAGAGCCGGGAATACTGGGTTTCGTGCTGGGCCGAGAGCACGGCCAGCATGGGCGAAAAAGCCTGGCGCTCATCATCGGACAAGGCCATCGCCCGCTGCACCGCATCGGGAATCTCGGCGGCCAGGCGCCCCAGCATGCGCTGGCCGGCGCTCTGGCCCAGCGGCACCGCCTTGACGGCGGCGCCCACCATGTTCTCGGCCCAGCCGAAGGCAAAGGCCAGGCAGCCATCGCGCACCGTGGCGCCGGCACGCTGCGCCGCAAAGGCGAAGGCCAGCGGGTAGCCCACCGGCCCGTTGCCGAAGATGCCGGCCGCGTCGGCATGGTGCAGCTTGAGCCATTCGACGAAGGAGTGGCCCATCTGCACCGTCTGCAGGACGAACTCCGCGCTCTCGCGCGTGTGCAGGATCCAGGCGTTGAGCTGGGCGATGCGTTCGCGGTCGCCGGCCTGCCAGGCGGCCATGGCTTGGGCCACCACGGCCAGGTCGCCGCGCGCCAGGCTCAGGTGCAGCTGGTCGGCCAGCCAATCGGCGGCGGCCTGCTCGGTGTTCACCCCGGCGAGTTCGACCGCCGCCTCCAGCCCTTCGGAATAGGAGAAGCCGCCCACCGGCAGGGCCGGGGAGGCCAGCCAGATGAGCTGGAGCAGGCTGGACGCGCTCGCCTCGTTCTCGGGCATCAGTGGGAGTGGCCGCCGTGCGGATGGTGATCGTGGCCGTGCGCCTCGTCGGCGTGGCCGTGCGAATGCGCGTGGTGCTCGTCGTGCGCGTCGAGCAGTTCAGGTGCCAGCACGAGCGGCCTGGCCTTGTTGCTGCCGCCGCCATGCGAGTGGCCGTGGTCGTGCCCACCATGGCCGTGACCGTGCGACCCATAGGCGCCGCCCTCGGGCTCGAAGGCTTCTTCCACCTGCACCACGATCAGGTGCATGGCGCGCAGCATGTCGGCCAGCACATGGTCCGGCTCGATCTTCAGGTGGTCGGGCTTGAGCTCGATGGGCACATGCCGGTTGCCCAGGTGGTAGGCCGCGCGCGTCAGGTCGAAGGGCGTGCCGTGGTCGCTGCAATGCGTGATGCGCAGCACCGGCTGCGGTGCGGCGATCACGCGGATGAGCGAGCCGTCCTCCGCCACCAGCACGTCGCCCCCGCGCACGGCGGTGCCGCGCGGCAGGAAGACGCCGATGCTGCGCCCCTGCGAATCGGTGGCGTCGAAGCGGCTCTTCTGGCGCACGTCCCAGTCCAGTTCGACGGTGGCGGCGCGCTTGATGAGGACGGAGGCAAGGCCTTTGCCTTGCGGCATGAGTTTGTTGGCGGTGAGCATGGCTATTCGTTCAGAGCTGATCCGTCCACAATACAGCGGAACAAGTGGATCAAGGGAGCCTTCAATGTATGTCACCAAACTGGTCGAGTTCGACAACGAAACTGCTTTGCTCTTGCCGGATGAATTGATACAGAAGAGTGGGTGGCGGCTTGGCGACACGCTGAAGCTGGAGGACCGGGGTGTCGAGGGATTCGTGCTCAAGAGAGATGAGAGCCCGTCCGCGCTTGAGGCAGGTAGCGCCCAGGGCTCCGCTTAGGCTCAAAACAGGAAATACCGCTGCGCCATCGGCAGCAGCGTCGCCGGCTCGCAGGTCAGCAGCTGCCCGTCGGCGCGCACCGCATAGGTCTGCGCGTCGATCTCCATCTTCGGCGCCAGGCCGTTGTGCACCATGTCCTTCTTGCGCACGCCGCGGATGCCGCGCACTGCCGAGAGCGTCTTGCGCAAGCCGTAGCGTTCGCCGATGCCGGCGGCCAAGCCTGCCTGCGAGACAAAGGTGAGCGAGCTCTTGGCCAGCGATCCGCCGAAGGCACCGAACATGGGCCGGTAGTGCACCGGCTGCGGCGTGGGAATGGAGGCATTGGGATCGCCCATGGCCGCCATGGCGATGCTGCCGCCCTTGATGATGGCGAAGGGCTTGACGCCGAAGAAGGCCGGCTTCCACACCACCAGGTCGGCCCACTTGCCCACCTCGACGCTGCCCACTTCATGGGCGATGCCGTGGGCGATGGCCGGGTTGATGGTGTACTTGGCCACGTAGCGTCTGGCGCGGAAGTTGTCGTTGCGCTCGTTGTCCTCGGGCAGCTTGCCGCGCTGCAGCTTCATCTTGTGCGCGGTCTGCCAGGTGCGGATGATGATTTCGCCGACCCGGCCCATGGCCTGGCTGTCGCTGCTCATCATGCTGATGGCGCCCATGTCGTGCAGGATGTCCTCGGCCGCGATGGTCTCCTTGCGGATGCGGCTCTCGGCAAAGGCCAGGTCCTCGGCAATGCCGGCGTCCAGGTGGTGGCACACCATGAGCATGTCCACATGCTCGTCCAGCGTGTTCACCGTGTAGGGCATGGTGGGGTTGGTGGAGGAGGGCAGGAAGTTCGCCTCGCCCACCACGCGAAGAATGTCGGGCGCATGGCCGCCGCCCGCACCCTCGGTGTGGAAGGCGCAGATGGCGCGCCCGCCCACGGCGGCAATGGTGTTCTCCACGAAGCCCGACTCGTTGAGCGTGTCGGAGTGGATCGCCACCTGCGTGTCGGTGGCATCGGCCACGTCCAGGCAGTTGCTGATGGCCGAGGGCGTGGTGCCCCAGTCCTCGTGCAGCTTCAGGCCCATCACGCCCGCGTCGATCTGCTCGTGCAGCGCATCGGGCAGGCTCGCATTGCCCTTGCCCAGGAAGCCCAGGTTCATCGGGAATGCATCGGCCGCCTGCAGCATGCGCTCGATGTGCCACGGGCCGGGTGTGCAGGTGGTGGCGAAGGTGCCGGTGGCGGGGCCGGTGCCGCCGCCGAGCATGGTGGTCACGCCCGAGGCCAGCGCCTCCTCGATCTGCTGCGGACAGATGAAGTGGATGTGGCTGTCGATGCCGCCGGCGGTGACGATGTTGCCTTCGCAGCTGATGACCTCGGTACCGGGGCCGATGACGATGTCCACGCCCGGCTGCACGTCGGGGTTGCCGGCCTTGCCGATGGCCACGATGCGCCCGTCGCGCAGGCCGATATCGGCCTTGACGATGCCCCAGTGGTCGAGGATGAGGGCGTTGGTCATCACGGTGTCGACGGTGCCCTGGGCGCGGGTGCGCTGGCCCTGGGCCATGCCGTCGCGGATGGTCTTGCCGCCGCCGAACTTCACCTCTTCGCCGTAGCCGCCGGCGCGCAGGGTGTAGTCCTCCTCGACCTCGATCACCAGGTCGGTGTCGGCCAGGCGCAGGCGGTCGCCCACGGTGGGGCCGAAGATTTCGGCGTAGGCACGTCTTCCAATGGTGGCCATGTTCAGAGTTTTCCTTGCACAAGGCCGCGAAAGCCGTACACCGTGCGTTCGCCGCCAAAGTCGCACAGCTCCACCGTGCGCTGCTGGCCCGGCTCGAAGCGCACCGCGGTGCCCGATGCAATGTTCAGCCGCATGCCACGCGCCGCTTCCCGGTCGAAGCCGAGCGCGCCGTTGGTCTCGGCGAAGTGGTAGTGCGAGCCGACCTGGATCGGCCGGTCGGCCGTGTTCTGCACGACGAGCGTGATGGTGCGGCGGCCGCGGTTGAGGGTGTGCTCGCCGTCGTCGGTGATGAGTTCGCCGGGAATCATGATCGGGTCGTGCCTCAGGCGGCCTGCGCCAGCAGCGCTGCGCCCAGGGCCACCACGCCGGCGCCGGCGATCCGGGGCAGCCAGGCATTGGCATGGCGCAGCGCCCAGCCGACGACGATGCCCGCGGTGTGCAGCAGCAAGGTGGCGGCGACCATGCCGGCCAGGGTGATGGCCACATCCTGCGTGCCCGCCAGTTCCCGGCCATGCGCCACGCCGTGGAAGACGGCGAAAAGGCCCACGACAGAGACGGCCACGCCTGCCGGCAGATGCGCACGCGTGGCCACCAGCAGGCCCAGCACCAGCAGCGAGGCGGCAATCATCGGCTCCACCGCCGGCAGCTGCAGGCCGGCCAGGCCCATGAGCGCACCCGCCAGCAGCATGCCGGCAAAGGCCAGCGGCGCCCACAGCAGGTCGGGCCAGGCGCGGCGCGCGGCCAATGCGCTCCACAGGCCCACGGCGACCATGGCCGCCAGGTGGTCGGCGCCGGTCAGCGGATGCATGAAGCCGGCGAGCAGGCCATGGTGGTGCACGCCGGCATCGGCGCCGGTGTGGGCCAGCGCGGCCAGGGGCAGGGCGAGAGTGGCAAGGGCCAGGGTCTTGAGTGCGGCTCGGCGCATGAGGCTTCTTCCTTCTTGTTGTGGCATGTTCAGACGATGGGCTGGTGGACGGTGACCAGCTTGGTGCCGTCGGGGAAGGTGGCTTCCACCTGGATGTCGGGAATCATCTCGGCCACGCCGTCCATCACGTCGGCGCGGGTGAGCACCGTGCGGCCCTCGCTCATGAGCTGGGCCACGCTCTTGCCGTCGCGTGCGCCCTCCATCACGGCCGCGGAAATCGTCGCGACGGCCTCGGGGTAGTTGAGCTTGAGCCCGCGGGCCCGGCGGCGCTCGGCCAACAGGGCGGCGGTGAAGATCAGGAGCTTGTCTTTTTCTCGGGGTGTGAGTTCCATGGGGCTGGATCTTGTCGTCAGCCCCACCGGCTTGCAACGATCGTGCCTTGCACGCGTTCCGGCACGACAGTTGCACCGTACAGCCCCGTGAACCCGCCGCCTTCCCCTGTTGTCGCAGATCCCGCCCCGGGCGCGTCCGAGGCGCCGCAGCGCATCGTCAAGATCCGCCGCGACTACAACAGCTGGGTGGCCAGCGAGACGCTGGAGGACTACGCCCTGCGCTACACGCCCCAGCGCTTCAGGAAGTGGTCTGCGTTCCGGGTGGCCAACACGGCCTTCGGCGCGGCCTCCTTCCTGATCCTGGAGGCGGTGGGCGCCACGCTGCTGGTGCAGTACGGGTTTATCAACGCCTTCTGGGCCATCGTGTGCACGGGGCTCATCATCTTCCTCGCCGGCCTGCCCATCAGCGTCTATGCGGCGCGCTACGGCGTCGACATGGACCTGCTCAGCCGCGGCGCGGGCTTCGGCTACATCGGCTCGACCATCACCTCGCTCATCTACGCGTCCTTCACCTTCATCTTCTTCGCGCTGGAGGCCGCGGTGATGGCCTACGCGCTGGAGCTGGCGCTGGGCATTCCGCCGGCCTGGGGCTACCTGGTGTGCGCGCTGGTGGTCATTCCGCTGGTGACGCACGGCGTGTCGGCCATCAGCCGGCTGCAACTGTGGACGCAGCCCATCTGGCTGCTGATGCTCGTGGTGCCTTTTGCCTTTGTGCTGATGCGCGATCCTGGTGCGTTCGCTGGCATCACGCACTACTTCGGGGCGAAGAGTGCTTCACCGGAATTCCAGCTTCCCCTTTTTGGTGCCGCGCTCACGGTGGGCATCGCGCTCATCACGCAGATGGGCGAGCAGGCCGACTACCTGCGCTTCATGCCCGCGCGCACCGCCGCGAACCGCCGCCGCTGGTGGCTGGGCGTGCTGGCCGGCGGGCCCGGCTGGGTGGTGCTTGGCGTGGCCAAAATGCTGGGCGGCGCGCTGCTGGCCTACCTGGCCATCTCGCACATGGTGCCGCCGGAGCGCGCGGTGGACCCCAACCAGATGTACCTGGCGGCCTACGAATACGTCTTTCCCAACTTCGCGTGGGCGGTGTGGGCCACGGCGCTCTTCGTGGTGATCTCGCAGCTCAAGATCAACGTGACCAACGCCTATGCCGGCAGCCTGGCCTGGAGCAACTTCTTCTCGCGCGTGACGCACAGCCACCCGGGCCGCGTGGTGTGGGTGGTGTTCAACACGCTCATCGCCTTCATGCTGATGGAGATGAACGTGTTCGAGGCGCTGGGCGACGTGCTGGGCCTGTACGCCAACATCGCCATCGCCTGGATGATGGCGGTGGTGGCCGACCTGGTCGTCAACAAACCGCTGGGGCTGTCGCCGCCGGGGGTGGAGTTCAAGCGGGCGCACCTGTGGGACATCAATCCGGTGGGCGTGGGCGCGATGGCGCTGGCCTCGGGGCTGTCGATCACGGCGCACCTGGGCGTGTTCGGCCCGCTGGCGCAGGCGTTCTCGGCGCTCATCGCGCTGGGCACGGCCTTTGTCGCGGCGCCGCTCATCGCCTGGGCGACGCGCGGCAAGTACTACCTCGCACGCCCCGCAGAGGAGCAGCATCGCTACCAGCGCATGGAAACCCGCCGCTGCGTGATCTGCGATCGCGAGTACGAAGGACCCGACATGGCCCATTGCCCCGCCTACCAGGGGCCGATCTGCTCGCTGTGCTGCACGCTCGATGCGCGCTGTGGCGACCTGTGCAAGCCGCAGGCAAGCCTGGCTTCGCAATGGTCTGCCGTGCTGCGCTGGGTGCTGCCCAGGCGCAGCTGGCGCTACCTGGACACGGGCCTGGGCCACTTCGTGCTGCTGGCCCTGGTGATCGTGCCGCTGCTGGCGGCGGTGTTCGGCGTGCTCTACCAGCAGGAGCTGCGCGCACTGGCCGATGCCAATGCCGCGGGCGAGGTGCAGTCGGCCTTGCGCTCCGCCTTCCTCAAGGCCTACATGGCGCTGCTGGTCATTGCCGGCATCGTGGCCTGGTGGCTGGTGCTGGCGCACCAGAGCCGCAAGGTGGCGCAGGAGGAATCCAACCGGCAGACGCACCTGCTCATGCGCGAGATCGAGCTGCACCGCGAAACCGACCGCGCGCTGCAGGCGGCCAAGCAGAGCGCCGAGGCCGCCAACCAGGCCAAGAGCCGCTACATCAGCGCCATCAGCCACGAGTTGCGCACGCCGCTCAACAGCATCCTGGGCTATGCCCAGCTCATGGGCGAAGACGCGGCCGTGCCGCCGCACCGGCGCCAGGCCGTGGCGGTGATCAAGCGCGGCGGCGAGCATCTGCTGTCGCTCATCGAGGGCACGCTGGACATCGCCCACATCGAGGCCGGCAAGCTCAGCCTGAGCGCGCGGCCCATGCGCTTCGCCGACGCCATGCAGGAGCTGGCCGACATGTTCGAGCTGCAGGCCTCGGAGAAGGGCCTGGCCTTCCGCTACGAGCCCGCCGGCCACCTGCCCGATGTGGTGCGCGCCGACGAGAAGCGGGTACGGCAGATCCTGATCAATCTCTTGGGCAATGCCATCAAGTTCACCGCGCGCGGCCGGGTGAGCTGGCGCATCCGCTACGCGCGCGAATTCGCCGCGCTGGAGATCGAGGACACCGGACCGGGCATGTCCACGCAGGAGATCGAGCGCGTGTTCGAGCCCTTTGCGCGCGGCGCGAGCGCCGGGCAGTCGACCACCGGCGCGGGGCTGGGGCTGACCATTGCCAAGATGCTGACCGACCTGATGGGCGGCGAGATGTCGGTGCAGAGCACGCCCGGCAGCGGGACGATTTTCAAGGTGCGGCTGTTCCTGCCGCGGGTGCACGAGCCCGCCGGCGCCGAGCGTGCGCTGCCGGCAAGCCCGCGGCTGACTGTCGCCCGCCGCGGCTACGAAGGCCCGCGCCGGCGCGTGCTGGTGGTCGACAACGAAGAGGCCGACCGCCAGCTGCTCACGGACCTGCTGGTGCCGCTGGGCTTCGACCTACGCACGGCGGCCAGCGGCCACGATGCGCTCGACCTCATTGCCGCCGGGCTGAAGCCCGACGCCCTGTTCGTCGACCTGGCCATGCCCGGCATCGACGGCTGGGAGACCATCCGCCGCGCGCGCAAGCTGGGCCTGGCAGGCACGTCGGTGGCCATCGTCTCGGCCAATGCCTTCGACAAGCGGCTGGAGAACGACGTGGGCATCACGCCCGAGGACTTCCTGGTGAAGCCGGTGCGCCACAGCGAGCTGCTCGACTGGCTGGAACAGCGCCTGCAGCTGCGCTGGACCAGCGAGCCCGCGCACGACGAACCGAGGCCGCAGGATGCGCCGCTGGTGCGCCCCCGGGCCGAGCAGATCCGCCTGCTGGAAGAAGCGGTGAGCCTGGGCTACCTGCGCGGCATCATGAACCAGCTCGACCAGATCGAGCGCCTGCAGCCCGAGTGCGGCCCGTGGGCCGACAAGCAGCGCGCGATGGCGCGGCAGTTCCAACTGGACGCGCTGGCCCGGTCATTGGCGGAACTCGAATGAACTCCCTCGTCCACAATCTGCGCGATGCCGCGGCCGGCACGGGCGACCTGGTGCTCATCGTCGACGACGTGCCCGACAACCTGGCGGTGCTGCACGATGCGCTGGACGAATCGGGCTACACGGTGCTGGTGGCGACCAACGGCGAGCAGGCCCTGGCCCGCGCGGCGCAGGCCCGGCCCGACGTGGTGCTGCTGGATGCGGTGATGCCGGGGCTGGACGGTTTCGAGGTTGCCCGCCGCCTGAAGGCCGACGCCGCCACCGCGCACATCCCCATCATCTTCATGACCGGCCTGACCGAGACCGAGCACCTGGTGGCGGCGCTGGAAGCCGGCGGGGTGGACTACGTCACCAAGCCGATCAAGCCCAAGGAAGTGCTGGCGCGCATGAACGTGCACCTGCAGGGGGCCCGGCTGGCCAGGCAGCAGGCGCGCCAGGCGGGGCAGGCACGCAATGCGCTCGATGCTTTCGGCTATGCCAGCGCCACCGTGCGCTGGCCGGAAGGCCGGATCATCTGGCAGACCGCGCTGGCGCGCGAACTGCTGGCGCGCTATTGCGGCACGCAGGCGCCCGAGGCGCCTGCGCCGGTGATCGACTGGCTGCGCCGCCACCTGCCCGATGCGCAGCAGCGCCAGATCGAGCCGCCGCCGCTGGTGATCGAGCAGGGCCGCCAGCGCCTGAGCCTGCGCCTGCACCAGCAGACCGGCCACGACGATGGCGGCGACGAGTGGCTCATCATCATGCGCGAGGCGTCGGACACCGCCGTCATCGAAACCATGAGCCTGTCGCTGGGGCTCACGCCGCGCGAGGCCGAGGTGCTGTACTGGGTGGCCAAGGGCAAGACCAACCGCGACATCGGCGAGATCATCGGCAGCAGCCCAGCCACGGCCAAGAAGCACCTGGAGCGGGTGTACGTGAAGCTGGGCGTGGAGACGCGCACGGCGGCGGCGGCGGTTGCCATCAAGCGCATTCGCGAGCTGATGCCGGGCGCCGAGATCTGAAGCCGGTCATGCCGGCGCCTTGACGCGGGCGCATGATCGGCGGTCAATGAAAAGAACGAGCGTCCAGATCTGGAGGGCCCGGTGGCCGGCTGCATTGGCCTGCCTGGCCGTTACGGCGGCGGCGCGTGCCGGCGGCCACTTCGAGGTGGACGATGCCGGCACGCTGGATGCAGGCCAGTGCCAGCTGGAGCTGTGGGACAGCCATGGCCGCCGCAGCAACACCAACCTGGCCCACGTGGGGCCGGCCTGCGGCGTGGGCATGGTGGAGCTGGGGCTCAACATGGATGCCGTGCGCGGTGGCGCGAAGGCCGACCTGCTGGGCCCGCAGGCCAAGTGGACCTTCTTCGGCCGCGAAGCGAATGCGCCGCTTTCCGCGGCCGTGTCGGCCGGCGCGCAAAAGGACGTGCGCGGTGGCGGGCGCTGGGGCGGGCAGGGCCTGGTGGCGCTCACCTGGCAAGCCCTGGAGCCGCTGGCCTTCAACGCCAACCTGGGTGCGGACTGGCTGCCGGGCGACGGCACGCGCACCTCGCGCGGGGGCTTGCAGCTTCAATGGAATGTGCGGCCCGAGCTGGCGCTCATCGCGGAGCGCAATCGCTCGTTCTCGCAATGGGGTACACGGGTGGGCTTCAGCTGGCAGCTGGCGCCGCAGACCAGCATCGATGCCAGCGTGGCCCGGCTCGGCCTGGGCGCCGGCGAGACGGTGTACACGCTGGGCCTCAACCAGGTCTTCGATCTGCGCGGCAGCCGCTGAGAAGCGCCTGCGCGACCGGCTCGCGGCGACGACAATGCGGCTTTCAAGCCAAACGTCACAGCGAGACAAGCGAATGAGCCTTCCGGAGCCATCCTCCCCCATGAACAAGACATTGAACGTCGGCCTGATCGGCGTCGGCCTGATGGGCCATGGCATTGCCGTCAACATCCTCAAGCACGGGCATTCGCTCACGGTGCTGGAGCATGCGGGCAACCAGCCGCTGGACAGCCTGCGCGCCGCCGGCGTGCGCACGGCGCAGCGGCCGAACGAGCTGGCGGCGCAGGTCGACCTGCTGCTGCTGTGCGTCACCGGCAGCCCGCAGGTGGAGGCCGTGCTGCTGGGCGAGAAGGACGGCGCCTTGCTGGGCCTGCGGCCCGGCACGGTGGTCATCGACTTGTCGACCGCCATTCCCGCGTCGACCGAGCGCCTGGCGCAGCGCGTGGCGCAGGCCGGCGGCCGCTTCATGGATTCGGCCATGACGCGCACGCCCAAGGAAGCGGCCGAAGGTCGGCTCAACCTGCTGGTGGGCGCGGAGCCGGCGCTGTTCGAGCAGGTGCGGCCGCTGCTGGCCTGCTTTGCGGAGAACATCACCTTGTGCGGCCCGGTGGGCAGCGGCCACCGCATGAAGCTGCTGCACAACTACGTGTCGCTGGGCACCGTGGCCCTGGTGGCGGAGGCGGCCGCGCATGCCGAGCGGGCCCAGGTGGCGCCCGAGGTGCTGGTGGACGTGCTGG
Source organism: Variovorax soli NBRC 106424 (assembly GCF_001591385.1). GTDB lineage: Bacteria > Pseudomonadota > Gammaproteobacteria > Burkholderiales > Burkholderiaceae_C > Variovorax > Variovorax soli. Next base: position 3,037 of record NZ_BCUU01000073.1, on the reverse strand, counting down.
CCAAGGGCGGCGGCGGCGGCGTGGCGCTGGAGCGCCTCAAGCCCTACCTGCTGGCGCGCGACGCCAGCGGCCTGCGCTTTGCCATGAGCAATGCACTGAAGGACCTGGGCTACTACACGCAGATGGCCCAGGACAGCGGCGCGGCCCGCGCCATTGCCGAGGGCGTGCAGGCGACCTACGAGCGCGCCGTGGCGCAAGGCTCGCCCGACACGCTGGTGCCGGAGCTGGTGTCACTGCTGGCCAAGGCGGGCGACGGCGCGCGCTGAGCCGCGCCGGCGGCAGGCGCAGCGAGTTTGGTCAGGCGGCGCGGCCCCACCACAGGGCCACGACCGCCACGGCCAGCACCAGGACCACGCCGACCAGCCAGCGCATCAGCACGCGGTTGGCCTCCACGCGGCTGACCAGCAGCGTGTTCTGGCTGGCCAGCGTTTCGATCAGCTTGGTGGAGGCCACCATCTGCGCGTGCAGCTCGGTCACGGCGGCCTCGCATTCGTCCACGCGTGCCTGCAGCTCGACCAGCTGGTCGGCGGGCGAACGGGCCATCAGGGCGGCCTCGGTCGTTTCGGCGTCGCCCGGCCCGGTCGGCCCCTTCTTCGCCACGTTGCCCCACAGCTTCTTGGCGGCATCCGCGATCTGCGGAGCATTGCTGATCACGTCGGCCCAGGGGACCATCTTCAGCATCGAGTACCAGCCCACGGCCATGGCCATCAATCCTTTCTTTTCCTGCTGCTTGTCGGCGTGATTCAAGCGGTGGCGCGCACGCAGCGCAACGGCGCAGCGTAGGGGCCCCAGCGCAATTGCACCTCGCCCTGGTGCTCCCAGAAGCTCACGTCGGAGCCCTCGTAGCGCGAGCCGCTGGCGGCCGGTTGCGACTTCAGCTCCGCCACGCCGTCGGCACGGCGCAGCCACAGGGTGCGGGTGTCGGGCTGGCTGTAGCGCGCGGTCAGCTTCGAGCCGTCGCTGCAGCTGAAGTGGATGGGCGGGCCTTGCGGCGCCGACGAGCTCTGGCCGTCGGGCGACGCGGTCGTGCAGCCGGCCAGCACGGCGGCGGCCATGGCCATCCATGCCCAGGCGAACGGGTGTCTTCTTCTCATGCTTTTTCTCCTTGTCGGGTCGCGTCGACGGGCAGCTCGGCGCCCTCGATCATCAGGCGCACGCGCCGCACGCCTTGCCATTCGTCGGCCTCCAGCCGGAAGGCCAGCAGCGCGCGCTGCGGCAGCGGCTCGGTGTGGCCGAACCAGATGCCGTCCACCGGCCGCCCATGATGGCGCAACTTGAGCGCCAGGTGCTTTTCCCCCACCAGCCGCTGGGACAGCACTTCCAGTTCCTCGCTGAAGGTGGGCGGCGCAAAGCCCTGGCCCCACACTTCGCGCTGCAGCGTGTCGACCAGGTCGATGCGCAGGTACTCGGGCGCCAGCGGCCCGTCGGTGTCGAGCCGGCGGGTGAGCGTGGCCGCATCCAGCCATTCGGCCGCCACCTCGGCCAGCGCGGCCTGGAAGTCGGCCAGGCGCTCGCGCGCCACGGTGCAGCCGGCCGCCATGGCATGGCCGCCGAAGCGCAGCAGCACGCCCGGGTGGCGCTTGGCCACCAGGTCCAGCGCGTCGCGCAAATGGAAACCGGCAATGGAGCGGCCGGAGCCCTTCAGCTCGTTCTCCTTTCCTTCGGCGCCGCTGGCGGCAAAGACGAAGGTGGGCCGGTGAAAGCGATCCTTGATGCGCGAGGCCACGATGCCCACCACGCCTTCATGAAAGTCGGCGTTGAAGACGGTGATGGCGGCTGGCGGCGTCTGTCCCGCTGCAAAGAGCGATTCAGCCACGCGCAGGGCGTGTTCGCGCATCTCGCCCTCGATGCCGCGCCGCTCGCGGTTGATGTCGTCGAGCATGCGCGCCAGTTCTTCGGCGCGGGCCGCGTCGTCGGTCGCCAGGCATTCGATGCCCAGCGTCATGTCGGCCAGGCGGCCCGCGGCATTGATGCGCGGCCCCAGCGCAAAGCCGAAGTCGAAGGTGGTGGCCGCCGCGGCATTGCGGCCCGCGGCCTTGAACAGCGCCGAGAGGCCGGCCGGCATGGCACCGGCGCGGATGCGGCGCAGGCCCTGGGCCACCAGGCGGCGGTTGTTGGCATCGAGCCGCACCACGTCGGCCACGGTGCCCAGCGCCACCAGCGGCAGCAGGTCGTCGAGCTTAGGCTGCGGCATGACCCCCACGCTCCCCGCTTCGCGAGGTTCGCTGCCCCCCGAGGGGGCTGGCCCGCCTTGGGGCGGCCCGGCGGCGGGCCGCAATTCGAACACACCGCGCTCGCGCAGTTCCGAGCGCAAGGCCATCAGCACATAGAACATGACGCCGACGCCGGCGATGCTCTTGCTCTCGAATCCGCAGCAGGGCTGGTTCGGGTTGACCAGCACGTCGGCGGCGGGCAGTTCGGGGCCGGGCAGGTGATGGTCGGTGACCAGCACCGCCAGGCCCAGTGCCTTGGCCGCCGCCACGCCGTCCACGCTGGCGATGCCGTTGTCCACGGTGATGAGCACGTCGGCGCCGGTGTCGGCCACGCGTTGGGCGATGCTCGGCGTGAGACCGTAGCCGTCCGCCACGCGGTCCGGCACCAGGTAGCTCACATGCCGGGCGCCCAGGCGCCGGAGGCCGCGCAGGCCCACGGCACAGGCGGTGGCGCCGTCGCAGTCGTAGTCGGCCACGATGCACAGGCGTTTGTCGGCCTGGATGGCATCGGCCAGCAGCACGGCGGCCTCGCGCGTGCCGTGCAGGGTGGCGGGCGGCAGCAGCCGGGCCAGGCCGTCGTCCAGTTCGTCCTTGGCGCACACGCCGCGTGCGGCGAACAGGCGCGCCAGCAGGGGATGCACGCCGGCCTGCTCGAGCGCCCAGGCGCTGCGCGGCGGAATGTTGCGGGCGGTGATCTTCATAGCGTGCCCAGTACTTCTGCAGCCGACGGCGTGCGCTCGAAGAGCCGCCGTGCCATGGATGCGAGGCCGCCGCCCTCGCGCGCCGTGAAGCTGCGCGCCGCGCGGTTGCCGCACAGCGTGAGG
>NZ_BCUU01000072.1 GCF_001591385.1 Variovorax soli NBRC 106424 | reverse complement strand
GGCGCTGGCGCAGCAGCAGCCGGCGCCGCCGCCGCCCGTGCCGGCGGCCATCGACCCCTCGGCGATCCGCGTGCTGCTGGTGGCGGAGCTTGAAACCACGCTGTCAGCGCAGATGAACGGCACGCTGGGCGACCTGAAGGCGTCGCTGGGCAAGCAGGTGCCCAAGGGCTTCTTGCTGGTGCAGCTGCAGTGCAACGAGGCGCAGGCACGGGCCAACGTGGCCGAGGCCGAACTCGCCCAGGCGCGGCAGAACCTCGATGCCAAGCGGACCATGCGCGACCTCAACGCGGTGGGCGATCTCGAAGTGTCCCTGGCCAACACTGAACTGCAAAAGGCCATCGGCTCGCGCGCGCTGGCCGTCACGCAGGCGGGCTACTGCTTCGTGCGCGCGCCCTTTGCGGCGCGCATTGCCAAGGTCTACGTCAAGCCTTATCAAACGGTGAGCTCGGGCACGCCGCTGTTCGACGTGGTGAGCGACAGCGCGCTGAAGGTGCGGCTGAACGTGCCTTCCGCCATGCTCAAGCAGCTCAAGGCGGGGCAGCCCTTCAAGGTGAGCATCCTGGAAACGGGCAAGACCTATCCGGCCCAGGTGACAGCCATCAACGCGCGGGTCGATGCGGTGGCGCAGACGGTGGAGCTCGAGGCCCGGCTCGACCAGGCCTATCCCGAGCTCATCGCCGGCATGAGCGGCGTGGCTCGCTTCCCGAGCGCTCCGTGAACGACCGTGCCCAGATTCCCTCGCAACTGCTGCTGACCCTGCAGGCGCTGCGCGACAAGGCCATGGCGGCCGAATCGCTCAACGCGCTGGCCTTCAGCATCGCCAACGACGCCTATCCGCTGCTTCGCTTCCGCCAGGCGCTGGTGTTCGCGCGGCACGCCAGCGGCCAGCACGAGCTGCTGTGCGTCTCGGGGCTGGCCAAGCCGCAGGAGGATTCGCCCTACCTGGTGTGGCTGCGCCGCGCAGTGCCCTGGCTGGCCGAGCGCGTGCCGAGCGCTGCGCCCACCTGGCTGGCCCGCAGCGACCTGGATCCGCCGCCCGAGGTTTCCGACGGCTGGGCCGAGTGGTGGCCCGAAGGCGCCTGGTGCGTGCCCATGGCCGGCAGGAACGGCCAGCGCCTGGGCCTGGTCGTGTTCCTGCTCGACGAGCCGGTGCAGGAAGGCCTGGCGCCGCTGCTGCAGGGCCTGTTCCAGACCTGGTCGTACTGCTGGGCTTCGCTCAGCGGCCAGGGGCGCCTGAAGGGTTGGCGGCCGAGCCGCAGGCAAGTGCTGGTGGCCCTGGCCGTGCTGGCCGCCTTGCTGCTGGTGCCCGTGCGGCAGAAGGCGCTGGCGCCGGCCGAGATCGTCTCGCGCCATGCGCAAATCATCAGCTCGCCCATCGACGGTGTGATCGCCCAAATGCATGTGCGGCCCAACCAGCCGGTGGAAGCCGGCGCGCCGCTTTTCACCTTGGACGAGACCACCCTGCGCAACCGCGCCGATGTGCTGCGCAAGGAAGTCGCGGTGGCCGACGCCGAGCTCGTCGCTGCGAGCCAGCGCGCCTTCGACAACCCGCAGAGCAAGAGCGAACTGACGGTGCTGACCGGCAAGGCGCAGCAGCGGCGCTCCGAACTCTCGGGCGTGCAGGCGCAGCTCGAGCGCACGCAGGTCACGGCGCCGCGCGCGGGCGTGGCGGTGTACAGCGACCCCAACGACTGGCTGGGCAAGCCGGTGGTGACGGGCGAGCGCATTCTGCTCGTCGCGGATCCGGCGCAGCCGGCCATGCTGGTGCAGTTGCCGGTGGCCGATGCCATTGCGCTGGAAGTGGGCGCGCCGGTCACGCTCTACCTCACGGCCTACCCGCTGCAACCGCTGCACGGCAAGATCCTCGAAACCAGCTACCAGGCGCGCCTGAACGAGGAAAGCGTGGTCGCCTATCGCCTGCTGGTGAGCATCGACGACGGCGACGAGGCGGTGCGCCGCCTGGGCCTGCACGGCACCGCCAAGCTGTATGGAGAGCGCGTCGTGCTGGGCTACTACCTGCTGCGCCGCCCCATTGCGGCCGCGCGCGCCTGGCTCGGCTGGTAGCGGAAGAGGGCGGGCGCCATGCTCAATGCCGCCGCCATGGCCGCGGACCTTCCACTGCCGCCGCTGCGCGAAGACCTGCGGCTGGGCGAAGCGGCTGCCGGGTCGGACGGCGCGCCGAGCTGGGTCATCCAGGACACGGTGGTCAATCGCTTCTATCGCATCGGCTGGTTCGAATTCGAGTGCCTGCTGCGCTGGGGCCAGACGCCGCGCCGCATCAGCGAGCAAATCACGAGCCAGACCGCGCTCAAGCCCGACGTCGAACAGGTGCTGGCCTTCCGCCAGTTCCTGGAGCAGAACCAGCTGCTTCGCCCCGGCTGGCAGGCGGTGGAGCGCCTGAGCGCGCGCAGCGAAGGCAATCCGTTCCTGAGCTGGAAGGGCTGGCTGCATCACTACCTGTTCTTCCGCATTCCGCTGGTGCGGCCGCAGCGCATGCTGGCGCGCCTGGCCGCCATGCTCGACTGGCTGTTCCATCCGCTGATGGCCTGGCTGGTCCTGGCGCTGGGGCTGCTCGGGCTCGTGCTCGTGGCGCATCAGTGGGACGCCTTCAAGAACGCGGTGTTCGACTCCTTCTCGGCCGAGGGAGCGCTCGGCTTTGCGCTGGCGCTGGCCGTGGGCAAGACGCTGCACGAGATGGGGCACGCGCTGGTGGCCACGCGCCTGGGGCTGAAGGTGGCCCACATGGGCGTGGCCTTCGTGGTGCTGTGGCCCATGCTCTACACCGACACCGGCGAGGCCTGGAAGCTGCGCAGCGCGCGGGCCCGCCTGGCCATTGCGAGCGCGGGCATCCTCACGGAACTCACCATCGCCGCGCTCGCCACGCTGGGCTGGGCGCTGGCCGAGCCGGGTGCGCTGCGCGACGCCTTCTTCTACCTGGCCACCACCAACTGGATCCTGTCGCTGGCGCTCAACGCCAGCCCGTTCATGCGCTTCGACGGCTACTTCATCCTGTCGGACCTGCTGGATTTTCCCAACCTGCACGAGCGCGCGGGCGCCCAGGCACGCACGGCGCTGCGCCGCGGCATCCTGGGCCTGGACGAGCCCTGGCCCGAGCACTTCCCGGCGCGGCAGCGGCGAGCCCTGGTGGCCTTCGCCATCGGTACCTGGATCTACCGGCTGGTGCTGTTCGCCGGCATCGCGGTGGCGGTGTACCTGTTGTTCTTCAAGGTGCTGGGCATCTTTCTATTTCTGGTGGAGATTTCCTGGTTCATCGTGCTGCCGGTCTGGCGAGAGCTGCGCCAGTGGTGGGCCAGGCGCGGAGCCGTTCCCATGTCCCGTCGATTCGTCCTCGCAGGCTTGCTCCTGCTGCTCGTGCTGCTGCTGGCCCTGCCGTGGCAGACCCAGATCCATGCCTGGGGCATGGCCCGCGCCGAGCGGCAGTTGAGGGTGTATGCGCCTTACCCCGCGCTCATCCGCGAGATCCGGCCCGTCGGGGCGGTGCACAAAGGCGACCTGCTGGTGTCCCTCGGGCAGCCCGACATCGTCGAGCGCCTGCAGCGCAGCGACGCCGGTGCCCGCAGCTACGACGCGCGCCTGCTGGGGCTGCTGGCCGACCCCGCCGGGCTCGAAGAAGAGGCCGCCACGCGCCAGCGCCTGGACGTGCAGCTGCAGGAGGTGCGTGCCGCGCGCTCCGAGATCGAGCGGCTGAGCCTGCAGGCCCCGTTCGACGGCCTGTGGCGCGATGTCGACCCGAATTGGCAGGCCGGCCAGTGGACCGGGGTGCGCAATGCGCTGGGCGTGCTCTACGACCCCTCGAGCTGGCAGGTGGACGGCTACGTCAAGCCCGACGAGGTGCACCGCATCCAGGTCGGCGCGAGCGTGCGCTTCTATCCCGAGGGCCAGGTGGAACCCATCGGCGGCAAGGTGCTGGCCATCGGCAGCACGCGGGTGGCGCAGCTGGAACATGCCATGCTGTCTTCGCGCCACGGCGGGCCGCTGGCCACGACCAAGCAGGAAGAAGCGCTGGTGCCCACCCCCTCGCTGTTCCATGTGCTGGTGCAGCTCGACGGGCCGCCGCCGGCCCGGCAGGAAACCCGCGGGCAACTGCAGATCGACGGGGCGCGCAGCAGCCTGCTGGTCAAGGGCGCGACCAACGCGCTGGCCGTGCTGCGGCGCGAAAGCGGCTTCTAGGAAGCGCGTCGCCGCGGCCCGCGCGGCGCCGGAAAAAACACGAACAGCCGGGCCTTGCAGCAGGCCTTTCCCCCGCAGGACAAATCCGAACACCCTGCGCAGCTGTTTTGCCTAGACTTTTCCAATTCACTGCCATTGGACGAACCGGGGACGACGCACCATGACTTGGGAAACCCACGACATCAGCAACCAGTACGACGAGCTGACCGACTACAACCTCTATGCCACCGACGCGCCGCTGCGCGAAGCCGTGGCGCGCGCCGGTGCCGGCTGGGCCAGCGACTCGCTGGGCGCCTACGGCGGCAAGCTGGGCGCCGCCCAGACCTGGCAATGGGCGGCGCAGGCCAACAGGCACGACCCGGAATTCGACGCCTTCGACGCGCGCGGGCGCCGCGTGGACCGCGTCGAGTTCCACCCGAGCTGGCACGAACTGATGCGCATGCATCGGGAGGCGGGCTCGGTGTCGCTGGCCTTCCAGAACCCGAACCAGGCCGGCCGGTGGACCGCCTGGGCGGCGCATTTCTACATGGAAGGCCAGGTCGAGGCCGGTTCGATGTGCCCGCTGTCGATGACGCAAGCCTCCATTCCGGTGCTCGGCAAGGAGCCGGGCCTGTGGGCGAAGTACGGCGACAAGCTGATGAGCAACAGCTACGACCCCCGCGACGTGCCGATCGAGCAGAAGTCGTCCATCTGGATCGGCATGGGCATGACCGAGAAGCAGGGCGGCTCCGACGTGCGTGCCAACACCACCACCGCCACGCCCATCGGCGCCGGCGGGCGCGGCGGCGAATACCTCATCCGCGGCCACAAGTGGTTCTTCTCGGCCCCCATGTGCGACGCCCACCTGGTGGTGGCGCGCACCGCCGACGGCGGCCCCTCGTGCTTCTTCGTGCCGCGCTGGAAGCCCGACGGCAGCAAGAACCCGGTGCGCATCCAGCGCCTGAAGGAAAAGGTGGGCAACCGCAGCAATTCCAGCAGCGAGGTCGAGTTCCAGGACGCCTGGGGCATCCTGATGGGCGAGGAGGGCCGCGGCATTCCGACCATCATCGAGATGGCCACCTACACCCGGCTGCATTGCGTGCTGGGCAGCAGCGCCATGCTGCGCCAGGCCGCAGTGCAGGCCATTGCCTACGCCCGCCAGCGCAAGGCCTTCGGCAATGTGCTGGTGCAGCAGCCGCTCATGCGCGGCGTGCTGGCCGACCTGGCGCTGGAGAGCGAAGCCGCGCTGGTGCTGGCCATGCGCCTGACGCAGGCCTACGAGCAGGGCGACGACCCGGCCCAGCGCGTGTGGAAGCGCGTCATGACGCCCGCCGCCAAGTTCTGGGTCTGCAAGCGCGCGGTGGAAGCCACCGGCGAGGCCATGGAAGTCTTCGGCGGCAACGGCTATGTCGAGAACGGCCCGATGGCACGCCTGTTCCGCGAAGCGCCTGTCAACTCGATCTGGGAAGGCTCGGGCAACGTGATGTGCCTGGACGTGATGCGCGCCATCGGCCGCGAGCCGCAGGCCGCGTTCGTGCTGCTCGACGAACTGGCTGAAGGCGCGCGGGACGATGCGCCCGTGCACGCCGAGGTGGTGGCCCTGCGCGAGATGCTGGGCACCGACCCGGCGCAACTGGAAGGCCTGGGCCGCCGCTTTGCCCAGCGCCTGGTGCTCAGCGCCCAGGCCGTGCTGCTGCGCCAGAACGCACCCGCGGTCGTGGCCGATGCCTTCATCGCCACGCGCTTCGATGCTCAATGGGGCCGCGTCGTCGGCGCGGTCGACACACGCAAGATGGACGTCGACGCGCTGCTGCAGCGGGCGCTGCCGGCCTGACCCGGTTCGGCCCGCCGCGCGTCATGGCGCGGCGGGCCGCATCACATCACCAGGTCGGCTCGCGCTCCGGCGTGGCCGTGATGTGGTGGATCGAGAGGTCGGCGCCGGTGTATTCCTCTTCGTGCGACAGGCGCAGGCCCAGGGTGGCCTTCAGCGCGCCATAGACCGCGGTGCCCGCGACCAGCGCCCACGCCACGCCCATGGCCACGCCGATGAACTGCGCGCCCAGGCTCACGCCGCCCAGTCCGCCCAGCGCCTGCTGGCCGAAGATGCCGGCCGCAATGCCGCCCCAGGCGCCGCACAGGCCGTGCAGGGGCCACACGCCGAGCACGTCGTCGATGCGCCACTTGTTCTGCGTCAGGGTGAACATCCACACGAAGATGCCGCCGGCCACCGCGCCGGTGACCAGCGCGCCCAGCGGGTGCATGAGGTCGGAGCCGGCGCACACCGCCACCAGTCCTGCCAGCGGGCCGTTGTGCACGAAGCCCGGGTCGTTGCGGCCCAGCACCAGCGCGGCCAGCGTGCCGCCGACCATGGCCATGAGCGAGTTCACCGCCACCAGCCCCGAGATCTTGTCGATGGTCTGCGCGCTCATCACGTTGAAGCCGAACCAGCCCACGCAGAGAACCCACGCGCCCAGTGCCAGGAACGGAATGCTCGATGGCGGGTGCGCGCTCAGCGAACCGTCGCCGCGGTAGCGGTTGCGGCGCGCGCCCAGCAGCAGCACGGCGGGCAGGGCGAGCCAGCCGCCCATCGCATGCACCACCACCGAGCCGGCGAAGTCGTGGAATTCGCTGCCGGTGAGCTGGGCAATCCAGCCCTGGATGCCGAAATGCTTGTTCCAGGCAATGCCTTCGAACAGCGGATAGACAAAGCCGACGATGACCGCCGTGGCAATGAGCTGCGGCCAGAATTTGGCGCGCTCGGCAATGCCGCCCGAGATGATGGCCGGAATGGCCGCGGCGAAGGTCAGCAGAAAAAAGAACTTCACCAGCTCATAGCCGTTTTGCCGGGCCAGATCCTCAGCCCCGACAAAGAAATGCGTGCCGTAGGCCACGCCGTAGCCCACCAGGAAATAGACGACGGTGGACACCGAGAAATCCACCAGGATCTTGACCAGCGCATTGACCTGGTTTTTCTTGCGGACGGTGCCCAGTTCAAGAAAGGCGAAGCCCGCGTGCATGGCCAGGACCATGATGGCGCCCAGAAGAATGAAGAGTGCGTTTGTGCCCTGAGTTAGTGCGTCCATGAAGTTTGGTGCCCCGATTGCTCTTGAATGGTGCGGAATCGCTTGTGCATCGATCCTCGGCAGTCAATGAAAGCAATATTGGTGCCAAAAGCCCGCATGTGGTGCGCCAGGCCGCCTTCTGGTGCGCACCGTCGCGATGCGCACCCCGCGTGCTCAGCCCGCGTGGCGAAAGCTCAGGTTGATTCGCCGCCTGCCGAGCAGGGGATGCTCGCCGTTCGCCAGCGTCGCGACGCCGTGGTAGCGCAGCCGCGAGGCGCCGCCCCAGACCAGCACGTCGCCGTGGCGGACCGGAACCTTGAGGGGCTTGTCCGCCCGCGCCAGTCCGCCCAGCTGGAAAGTGGCCGGCAATCCCAGCGACAGCGAGACCAAGGGGTGGCCTGCCGCGTCCAGTTCGTCCTTGTCCTGATGCAGGCTGAGCCTGGCACCGGGCCCATAGACGCTGATGAGGCAGGCATCCGGTTCGAAGCCCGGGAATCCGGCAAGCGCTGCGGCATCGCGCGCGATCCTTGCCAGTCCATCCGGCATGGCCGGCCAGGGCAGGGCGGTGTCAGGGTCCGTCGACTGGTAGCGGTAGCCGCTGCGGTCGCTCACCCAGCCCAGGCGGCCGCAGTTGCTCATGGCCACCGACATCGCAAGACCGCCCGGCGTGACCATGTGGCGTGGTGGGGCCTGCGCCAGGATGGATTCGAGCGCAGGGATGATCTGCCCCTCGCCGGTCAGGCCGATCAGGCCGGTCAGGCCGGCACCCGGCAGCAGCACCGCGCCGTCGGCCAGATCGATGCGCTCGGGCGCGGGGAAAAGAGAATCCATGGCAGAGCCTGCCATTCTTGCGCAGGCGCGGTCAGCTGCGGCGGGACACGAGGTTCCGAAGGCGGGCCACCACGCCGCCGGATTCGGAACTGCGTGCGCTGATGGGCCGCCCGGCGTAGTTGGCGCGCTCCTTTTCGAGCACGCCAAGCAAGGCCGCGTGGGTGCGCTCGCTGTAGATCCAGATGCCCGATACGACGAAGTGGCCGGGCTTGGCATCGGACTTGGGCGAGATCTGCACGTCGACGGCGCCGATGCGCGTCATGGTTTCGGAGCGCGACGCGGCCAGGACGGCGCCGGTGGCCATCGCATCGATCTGGCGCGACAGCACGAAGCTGATCGCCTGGATCTGCTGGAAGTTCTCGACGATGAAGGCGCAGATCTCCAGGAAGATGAGCCGGCCCACATGGCGCTTTTCCTCGCGCACCAGATCGGTGGGCTCGAAAGCCTCAATGTGCAGTTCGGTGCCGCTTCGCAGCAGGGGCACCGGGTCGAGCTTGGCCAGCAGATCTTCCCCGGCGTACACCCACATCGGACGGCCCAGGGTGTAGGGCTCGGCGTCGGGACCCGTGATTCTGACAAGGCTGGGTTTCATCGGAATTGGCTGGAAGCATCGTTGCTTCAAGCGCGCTCTTGATTGTTGATGTTGTTGATGAATGCTTATTGCCTAGCTATTCCTCAATACCGGGCAACGCACTGAAATATAGATTGAACAGCTCACCGAGCGGTGATGTTGTTGCAGACGAATCCGTACTCGCAATGGAACAATTCACGAAGGATGGATCGCGCATTTGGGGCTTCGTTCAAAGAAATCCCCGGGCCGCTGGCGTGCGGCTCGGGGACTTATTGGATTGGCCGATGAATGCAGACTTTCCGGCTATTTGCGCGAAGAGGCCTCAGCTCGAGGAAGCGCAGTCGCGGTCGCGCACCGTCACGTCGACCTGCCGCTGGCCGACGGTGTACAGGTGGCGAAAGACGATGCCGCGGCCCAGCATGGCGCGCGTGTTGGGGGTGGTGCAGTTCTTGGCGGTGAGTCGCGTACGCAGCGCCATGGGGTCCAGCCCGCGGGCCTGCATGTAGTGATACGTGGCCACGCGGCTGGCCGGTTCGTACTCGGCACCCACCAGCACCGACTGGTCTTCCATCTGGATCGGCACCCGCTGCATGACCACCTGCACGCCGCTCTTCATGCCGGCTTCCAGTTCGGATTCGCTCATGGACGACAGGCGCGCTGAATCGTCGGCACTCCAGGCCAGCGGCAGTGCGCATGACAAGGCCAGCGCCATCGGCAGATGGCGCAGCGGCGCCGGCAGATGCAGCGCGGTCGACGACATGGCCACCCCCTTTCCTTTCGATTGACACTGAGAACAAAGTATGACTTTGGTATTCATCAGGGTCAATCGGCCAAGAGGCGCAGGCCTCCCAGCCAGGCGGGCTGGCCGATCAGTCGTAGGCGACGGTCACCAGGGCCGCGAGGCGTGCGCCGGCGGCGCGCGGCGCCACCGACAGCATGCCGCCGTCCTGCCCGATGCAGTGAAGCCTTCCGGCCTGCATCGCCTGCGGGCGGCCCCGAGCGTCGACTAAGGCCAGATCGACGGCCTCGTCCCGCACGGCCTGTACACCGATGCAGGCGCTCGGACGCTCCGTCGACCGGCGTTCGAACATCAGTTGGCCGGGTGCGCCGGGCCGGCTGCGGACGATGTCGGCGGCCGAAGGTGGTGCCGGGCTGGTGACCTGGTACGGGTCCGCCACGATCTCGCCCGTGAAGTGGATGAGGCCGCTGTTCGGCGCCATGCCGTCGGCCCATGCTGCGCTGCCCGTGAGCAGCAAGAAGGAAGAGGCAATCGCACGAATCCCACGCCGTTGCAGACGTTTCATGGCTCGCTCCTTGGTTCCCCCCGATTCGGGAATTCATGAGAGCACCTCGGGGAGCGCTTGGCAATTCAAGCAAAAGTATCGATTCGGGTGCGCAGGGGCGGCGCCGCTTCGGTCATGGCCCGTGGGCGCACGACTTCATGCCCGTTTGCAATTTCCGCCGCAGTCCTGCCCAATCGCTCCTTGCCCGAAGGCATGGAGGTGCATCCGATATGACGACGACCACCAAGGCAAAGCGTGTCTTCAACTTCAGCCCCGGCCCGGCCACCTTGCCCGAGCCGGTGCTTCGCCAGGCCGCGGACGAGATGCTGGACTGGCACGACAGCGGCATGTCGGTGATGGAGATGAGCCATCGCGGCAAGGAGTTCATCGGCATCCATGCCGAGACCGAGAAGCTGCTGCGCGAGCTGATGGGCGTGCCCTCGGGCTACAAGGTGCTCTTCCTGCAGGGCGGCGCCATCGGGCAGAACGCCATCGTGCCGATGAACCTGCTGCGCGGGCATGCGGGCTTCGACGTGGTCGACACCGGCGAGTGGTCGCTCAAGACCATCAAGGAAGGAAAGAAGTACGCCCAGGTGCACATTGCCGCCAGCAGCGCCGCCGGCGGCTACACGCACATTCCGCCGCGCGAGACCTGGCAGCTGAGCCCCGATGCGGCCTACGTGCACATCTGCTCCAACGAGACCATTGGCGGCGTGCAATACCACGCGACGCCCGACACCGGCAATGTGCCGCTGGTGGCCGACATGTCCAGCGACTTCATGTGCGGCCCCATCGACGTGAAGCGCTACGGCCTCATCTATGCCGGCGCGCAGAAGAACGTGGGGCCGGCCGGCGTGACGATCGTGATCGTGCGCGAGGACCTCATCGGCCAGGCCCTGCCCATCACGCCCTCGGCCTTCGATTACAGAATCCAGGCCGACGCCGACTCGATGTACAACACGCCGCCCACCTACAGCATCTACATCGTGGGGCTGGTGCTGCGGTGGATCCAGGCCCAGGGCGGACTGGCGGCGGTGCAGGCGCGCAACCGCGAGAAGGCGGCGCTGCTCTACCAGTACCTGGACAGCACGCCGTTCTACTTCAACCCGGTGGCCGTGCCCGACCGCTCGCTGATGAACGTGCCGTTCAAGCTGCGCGATCCGTCGCTGGACGACACCTTCCTCAAGGGCGCGGACGAGCGCGGCCTGGTGCAGCTCAAGGGCCACCGCTCGGTGGGCGGCATGCGTGCATCGCTGTACAACGCGCTGCCGCTGGAGGCGGTGGCGGCGCTGGTGGCCTACATGAAGGAATTCGAGGCGCGCCATGGCTGAGCACGGGCACCGGCAGTCCTTCAGGATCCTGGTGCTCAACGAGATCTCGCCCCGCGGCCTGGAGCGGCTGCCGGCGGACCGCTACCTGGCCGGCAAGGACGTGGGCCAGCCCGATGCCGTGCTGGTGCGCTCGGCCGACATGCACGACATGGAGATCGCCCCCAGCGTGCGGGCCATCGGCCGCGCCGGCGCGGGCACCAACAACATCCCGGTGGCCGCGATGAGCGCGCGCGGTGTGCCGGTGTTCAACGCGCCCGGCGCCAATGCCAACGCGGTGAAGGAGCTGGTGCTGGCGGGCATGCTCATGGCCGCGCGCAAGCTGCCGGGCGCCATGCGCTTCGTGGCGGGCGAACTGGGCGAGGTGCGCGGAGAACTCGACAAGGCGGTGGAGAAGGGCAAGGGCGCCTTCGCGGGCTTCGAGCTGGCCGGCCACACGCTGGGCATCGTGGGCCTGGGCAAGGTGGGCTGCCTGGTGGCAGATGCCGCCATCAAGCTGGGCATGAACGTGCTGGGCTACGACCCCGACATCACGGTCGACGCGGCATGGAGCCTGCCCTCGCAGGTGCGGCGCGCCGGCAGCGTGTCGGAGGTGCTGCGAAGCGGCCACTTCGTCAGCTTGCACGTGCCGCTGCTGGACGCGACGCGCCACCTGGTCAGCGCCGCCAACATCGGCCTCATGCCGCAGGGGGCGGTGCTGCTCAACTTCTCGCGCCAGGGGGTGGTGAGCGACGAGGCCGCGCTGGCGGCACTGGACAGCGGCGCGCTGGGCGCGTACGTGTGCGACTTCCCGAGCGCGCAGCTGCTGCGGCACGAGCGCGTGATCTGCCTGCCGCACCTGGGCGCCTGCACCCGCGAGGCCGAGGAGAACTGCGCCGTGATGGTGGCCGAGCAGCTGCGCGACTTCCTGGAGAACGGCAACGTGGCCAATGCCGTGAACTTTCCGGCGGTGAGCATGGCGCGCGAGTCGGCCTACCGCGTGGGCATTGCCAACGCCAATGTGCCGAACATGCTCGGCCAGATTTCCACCGCCATGGCGCATGCCGGCCTGAACATCCACAACATGGTGAACAAGTCGCGCGGCGACATGGCCTACACGCTGGTGGACGTCGACAGCCGCGTGAGCGAAGCGTTGCTGGCTGAGCTTGCGCGCATCGACGGCGTGCTCTCCGTGCGCTACCTGCCCGCCTGAAAGTTCAAGAGCCCAACGAGGAGAAAGAGACCATGGAGAACCCCCGCTCATCCCCCGCCTCGAATGCCGCACGCCTGCCGCTGCGCGTGCGGGCCGAGGTGGCGCTGTCGATCGCCTGCGCGCTGCTTGCCGTGCTGACCTGGTTCGTGCCCGACTGGATCGAGCGCATCTTCGATGCCAGCCCCGACGGCGGCAGTGGCGAGGCGGAGTGGGGCATCGTTGTCATCTTCGCGGCGGCCGCGTTGATGGCGGCCTGGGCCGCGCGGCGCGAGTGGCGCCGCTGGGTCGAGCAGCGGGCCTGAGCCCGCCGAGCAACTGCCGGGCGAGGCACCCGTGGGCCGCCTCGCCCGTGTTGGTTTCAGCCGTGGCGTGCCACGACCAGCGGCTTGCGCTTGATGGTCATGTCCACGTCGGTGATCAGCCAGAAGATGGAGATGAGCACCAGGCCGACCACGCTGAACACCACCAGCACCAGGTCGCTGCCGCCCAGCGTCATGCCGCTCGCGGCGGTGGGTGCGATGCAGATCATGGTGGCCGCGCTCATGCCCACGTAGTGCATGGTGCACACCGCCAGGGCCATGACGGCGGCCGCGATCATCTGCCGCACCAGGTTGTTGGTATGGAAGGCCAGCCAGAGGGCGGCCGCGGCGGCGGTGATGGCAATGCCCACCGACACGGCCACGATGTCCAGGTCGAGTTCCATCGCGGCGCGCAGCTTCATCGCGTACATGCCCATGTAGTGCATCACGCACACACCCAGGCCCGCCAGGATGCTCGCCGCGATCCAGCCGGGCTTGTTGAACTTGCGCGCGCCGCCCGCCAGGTACAGCGCAATGCCGGAGATCAGCACCGCCGCGACCAGCGATACGCCGGTCAGGACCGGCTCGTACACGATGCGCACCGGCAACTGGTAGGCCAGCATCCCGATGAAGTGCATCGACCAGATGCCGATGCCGCCCAGTGCCACGGCCGCGCATGCCAGCATCGAGAACTTGGCGCGCCCGTCCGCCTTGAGCATGCGGCTTGCGCACATCAGCGCGGTGAGCGATCCGGCGAAGGACACGAAGTACGACAGGGCGACCAGGCCGGGCGAGTACTGGGGCGTGAGCACCTGGCCAATGACGATCGGGTTCGGCATGCGCGTTTCCTTTCTGGAAGAGTGGGTTCCCTGGCCCCAGACACCCAATGTGAAGAAGGCACTTTTTGGGATCGCCTGCTCAGTCTGGTTGGTTTGTTACGGCCTGTAAACCGGTAAAGCTTGCGCGAATGCGGAACTATTTCTCGCCTTTGTCGACGTGATTTTTCACATGACTACTTGCGTATTAGCCGTGCCGGTGTAGCTGATGCCGCAGCTTCGGCACTGTGTGGCGCACGCAACGGCGCAAGCCGGACAACCCGCAGCCGGTACGTGTTCGGATGTTGCTCGCGTGAGCAACGGTGCCGATCCTTGCGCCAGGCCTGCCGCTGCGCTTAAAAGAAGGGCTCGACCAACAAAGGAATGACCATGTCCATGGACCCCGTGCTGGCACCCGCGCCGCTCGACCCCGGCACCTTGATGCTGTCGCCCCTGCTGGCCTGGCAATCGGCCGGCATGTCGATGTCACTGCAGGCCCAGCAGATGCAGTGGAAACTGGTGCTCGACTGGCAGGATGCCGTCGGCGCCATGCAGCGCGAATGGTGGGACGGCTGGATCGCCCGCTACGGCGGCGGCGTACCGCTGGACGCCTGACCAGGCGCCATGACGGCCGACTCGATTCGCGCATCGACGACGAAGAAGCGCCAGGGCGGCGCTGCAGCCGAACCCGTCGCACTCGACACGCAGCCCATCAGCCGCGTGGTGCTGCTCGAGAAATACGCCAAGGGCGACGAGCGCAGCATCGGTGACGTGCAGCGCCGCGTGGCCCGCGCCTTGGCCCAGGCCGAGGCGCCGGATCAGCGCGCGCAGTGGGAGCCGCGCTTCCTGCAGGCGCTGCAGGCCGGCTTTCTGCCGGCCGGGCGCATCCAGTCGGCCGCCGGGGCGGGGCTCAGCGCCACGCTCATCAACTGCTTCGTGCAGCCGGTGGGCGATTCGATTGCGGCCGAGGAAGACGGCCACCCCGGCATCTACGTGGCGCTCAAGGATGCGGCCGAGACCATGCGGCGCGGCGGCGGCGTGGGCTACGACTTCTCGCGCATCCGCCCGCGCGGCGCCTGGGTGGCCAGCACGCAGTCCAGCGCCTCGGGGCCGGTGTCGTACATGCGGGTGTTCGACCGGTCCTGCGAAACGGTGGAGTCGGCCGGCGCCCGGCGCGGCGCGCAGATGGGCGTGCTGCGCTGCGACCATCCGGACATCGAGGAGTTCATCCACGCCAAGGACGCCGGCGACCTGGCCAACTTCAATATCTCGGTGGGCCTGACCGACGCCTTCATGCAGGCGGTGCAGGACGACCGGCCGGTGGAACTGGTGCATCGGGCCGCGCCCGGCCCGCGCTACCCGGCGGCGGGCACGCACCAGCGGGCCGACGGCCTGTGGGTGTACCGCACGCTGCCCGCGCGCGAGCTGTGGGAGCAGATCATGCATTCCACCTACGACCACGCGGAGCCGGGCGTGCTCTTCCTGGACCGCATCAACCTGGACAACAACCTCTCGTACTGCGAGACCATTGCCGCCACCAACCCTTGCGGCGAGCAGCCGCTGCCGCCGCACGGCTGCTGCTGCCTGGGCTCCATCGACCTGACGCGCTTCGTGCGCCATCCCTTCGACGAAGCCGCGGCCGCCTTCGACGACGAAGGCTTCGAATCGCTGGTGCAGGTGGCCGTGCGCATGCTCGACAACGTGCTGGACATCAGCGTGTGGCCGCTGCCCGAGCAGCAAGAGGAGGCGCGCCGCAAGCGCCGCATCGGCCTGGGCTTCACCGGCCTGGGCGATGCGCTGGTGATGCTCGGCCTGCACTACGACAGCGACGCCGCGCGCGAGATGGCGCGGCGCATTGCCGAGCGCATGCGCGACGCGGCCTACCGTGCCTCGGTGGAACTTGCGCAGGAGCGCGGCGCCTTTCCGCTCTTCAACGCCGACCTGTTCGCCAGCCGCGGCACCTTCGCGTCGCGCCTGCCGGCGGCGCTCAAGGAGAGCATCCGCGCCAAGGGCCTGCGCAACTCGCACCTGCTGTCCATCGCGCCCACCGGCACCATCAGCCTGGCCTTTGCCGACAACGCCAGCAACGGCATCGAGCCGCCGTTCTCCTGGACCTACACCCGGCGCAAGCGCGGGGCCGACGGGCAGTTCGAGGAGTTCGCGGTGGAAGACCACGCCTGGCGCCTGTACCGCGCCATGAAGGGGCCGGATGCGCCGCTCACGCCCGCCTTCGTCACCGCACTGGAACTGAGCACGCGCGCGCACGAGCAGATGGTGGCCGCGGTGGCGCCGTACATCGACACCTCCATCTCCAAGACGGTGAACGTGCCGGTCGACTACCCGTACGAGGAATTCAAGGACCTGTACCTGCGCGCCTGGCGCTCGGGCCTCAAGGGCCTGTCGACCTACCGGCCCAACACGGTGCTGGGCTCGGTGCTGGTCGCGCAGCCGCAGGCGGGCGGTGCGCCGCCGCCGGCCGCGGCCATGACGCTGGAGGCCGGCGTGGCGGGCCTGCTCAACGAGCGCCTGCTGCTGGACCGCGCGCCGCAACCGGTGCTGGCCTCGCTGCGCTGGCCGGGCCGGCCCGATCTGCCGGCCGGCAATCCGGCCTGGAGCTTCATGATTCGCCACCCGTTTGGCGAGTTCGCGCTATTCGTCGGCGAATTGCCCGAGTCGGACGGGCACATGGCGCCCTTCGAGGTGTGGTTCAACGGCGCCGAGCAGCCGCGCGGCCTGGGGGCGCTGGCCAAGACCCTGTCGATGGACCTGCGCGCCAAGGACCCGGCCTGGATGCGCCAGAAGCTGGACCTGCTGGCCACGGTGCAGGAAGAGCGCGCCTTCGAGATGCCGTTCCCCCCCAGCGGCGAACCGCGCCGCTTCCCGGGCGTGGTGGCGGCCACGGCGGCGGTGATCCGCTGGCGCTGTGAGCAACTGGGCCTGTGGCGCGAAGGCGAGGGCGCCGCCACGCCCGTCATCGATGCGCTCTTCAGCCGCGAGGAGCCGCAGACCGGCCCCAACGGCACCCTGGCCTGGGCGGTGGACATCCACAACCCCGCCAGCGACGAAGCCTTCACGCTCACGCTGAAGGAAGTGCTGCTGCCCGATGGCCGCGGCGGCCGCGTGGCCCGGCCGTGCGCGCTGGGCCTGTCGGGCAACCACCCGCGCGCGCTGGACGGGCTGGCGCGCATCCTCTCGCTGGACATGCGCGTGCTCGACCCCGCATGGATCGGCATGAAGCTGCGCAAGCTGCTCAACTACGCCGAGCCGCTGGGCCACTTCATGGCCTTCGTGCCGGGGCTGTCGCCGGGCCGGCAGCGCCAGCAGGTGTGGCCCTCCACCGTGGCCTACATGGCGCAGCTGATGATCCACCGCTACGCCATGCTGGGCGTGCTCGATGCCAACGGCTACCCGCTGGCGCCCATGGGCATCCTGCAGACGCCGGGCGATGCGTCGGAGGACTCGCCCTCACTGGCGCCCATGGCCGGCGCGCGCTGTCCGGAATGCGGCAATGCCAGCGTGATCCGCAAGGACGGGTGCGACTTCTGCACGTCCTGCGGGCATGTGGGCGCTTGCGGTTGAGGGGGGCCGGGCGGTTCAGCGCCTGGCCACCTTGGCAACCAGAAAATCCACGAACGCCCGCACGCGAGCGGACAGATGCCGGTTCTGCGGATAGAGCGCGTAGAAGGGCCGGGACCGCGTGCCGGCCTTCTTCAACACCTCGACCAGCTGCCCCGTCTTGACGGCATCCTGCGTGGCGAAGTGATAGATCTGGAACAGTCCGCCGCCCGCCGCGGCCCAGGCCACGCCGGCCATCACGTCCTCGTGCACGCGCTGCGCGCTCTTGAAGTTGAAGTCGATCTCGCCGCCCTGCGCGTCGCGAAAGATCCAGGGCATGGGCCGGCCGGTGCTGGGCATCACGAACTGGATCAGGTCGTGCTGGCGCAGCGCTTCCAGCGTCGCCGGCTTGCCGCGCCGGCGCAGGTAGGCGGGCGAAGCGAACACGCCCAGGCTCGCGTCTTCCAGCTTGCGCGCGACCAGGCGTGAGTCGCGCGGCTCGCCCAGGCGGATGGCGAGGTCGTAGCCGTCTTCCACGAAATCGATGTTGCGGTTGGAGACGTTGAGTTCGATCTCCACCTGCGGATAGGCCTGCCGGAATTCGGGCAGCAAGGGCACCAGCCTGTGCTGTCCGTACACGGTGCCGACGCTGATGCGCAGCAGGCCCTTGGGCGTGCTTTGCTGGCCGGTGATGGCGCGTTCAGCCTCGGCGATCTGGTCCAGCGCCTGCTGGCACTGCGCCTTGTAAAGCTCGCCGTCGCTGGTCAGGCGCACGCTGCGCGTGGTGCGTGTGAACAGGCGCACGCCGAGCCGGTCTTCCAGCCGGCCGATGGAGCGGCTGACCGAGGCCGGCGTGATGCCCAGCGATTCGGCCGCCGCGGTGAAGCTGCCCAGTTCCGCCGCCTTGCAGAAAAGTTCGATGCTGCCAAGTTGCACGGGGTCGAATGCGCGGGACATTTGTTCTTCCAGGTAATTAAAGAAGTTCCATGCGGCCAGTTTATCGACCAGAAGAGCATCAATAAAGTTGGGTCCATCGCGTCGCACCGACGCATCCACCGAAAGAAGGAAAGCACATGAAGCCCCGTATCCTGATGATCCTCACCAGCAACGCCCGCATGGGCGACACAGGGGGCCAGACCGGCCTCTGGGCCGAAGAGCTGGCCGTGCCGTACTACGCGCTCACCGAGGCGGGTGCAGAGCTCACGCTGGCCTCGCCGGCTGGCGGCGCCACGCCCATCGACCCGCACAGCGTGAAGCCCAAGGGAGAGAACGACGCGGTCGTCGAGCGCTTCCTGGCCGATGCACAGCTGCAAAATCGCATCCAGAACCTGCCGAAGGCCTCGGACTTCGACGGCGCACAGTTCGACGCGGTTTTCTTCCCCGGTGGCCACGGCACCATGTGGGACCTGCCGGGCGATGCCGGCGTCACCCGGGCCGTGGAGCGCGCCTTCGCCGCCGGCAAGCTGATCGCCTCCGTGTGCCACGGCGCAGCCGGCTTGGTTGCGGCCAAGCGTCCGGACGGCCAGTCCATCGTGAAGGGCCTGCGCGTCAACTCCTTCACCGACTCCGAGGAGGCGGAGGCCGGCTTCCAGAAGGTGGTGCCGTTCCTGCTGGAAAGCCGCCTGCGCGAGCTGGGCGGCAAGTTCGAGAAGGCGGCCAACTGGCAACCCTTCGCGATCCAGGACGGCCAGTTGATCACCGGCCAGAACCCGCAGTCTTCCGCCAAGGTGGCCGAGCTGCTGATTGCCGCGTTGGCGCACCGCTGAAGCCGATGGGCGCTTAACATGCGCCCCATGAAAATCCTCCTTGCCGTCGACGGCAGCGAATACAGCCGCCGCATGCTGGACTACATGACCAGCCATTCGAAGAGCTTTGGCGACAGCACGTTCACTGCCGCCTACACGGTGCCGCAGGTGTCGCTGCGCGCCATTGCCCTGGTGGGTGTGGACGCGGCGCGCGACTACTACGCCGAAGAGGCCAACGCGGTGCTCGACCCGATCCGCCAGCTGCTGACCGACCATGGCGTGCAGGCCGATTGCATCTACCGGGTCGGCCAGCCGGCCGCCGAGATCGCCACGCTGGCCGAGAGCGAGAACTTCGACCTGGTGGTGATGGGCTCGCACGGCCACAACGCGCTCAAGAGCCTGGTGCTGGGCTCGGTGGCCACGCAGGTGCTGGCCGCCTGCAAGGTGCCGGTGCTGATCGTGCGCTGACCTGGCGCCGAAGGCCGGTTCAGCCGCGGCGCATCCAGCGCCCGCCGAACATCACCGCCAGCAGCGCCGCCGCCACGAAGCCGATGCCAGCCCATTGCCAGGCGCCGATGCGCTCGCCCAGCAGGCCCATGCCAGCGGCCAGCCCGACCAGCGGCACGCCCAGGCTGAAGGGCGCGACGCGGTTGGCGGGGTGGCGCTGGAAGAGGCCCGTCCACATCGCGTAGGCCAGCAGGGTGGCCAGCCAGGCCAGGTAGGCCACGCCGGCCCAGGCGCCGGCGCTGGCCTGCAGCCATTGCCAGCGGGCCTCGGGCGGATCGAACAGGAGGCTGAGGGCGATGAAGGGCACGATGGGCACCAGGCTGCTCCACACCACGAACTGCAGCGCGTCGAAGCCCGGGTGCGCCTGCTGCGCCTTGCGCGCCACGATGTTCGAGCTGGCCCACATGGCCGCCGCGCCCAGATTGAGCGCCAGGCCCACCGCGGTGGTGGCGCCGCCGCTGCCCAGCACGTAGTTGAGCGCGAAGCAGCCCAGGCCCAGCGCCGCCAGCGACAGGCCCGCACGCAAGGGGCCGCCGATGCGCTCGCCCAGCAGGGCCACGCCCAGCAGCGCTGTGAAGAAAACCTGGGTCTGCATCACCACCGACGCCAGCGCCGCCGTCATGCCCGCCTGCAAGGCGGTGAACAGCAGGCCGAACTGGCCCACGCCCTGCGCCAGGCCGTAGTACACCAGCCAGCGCACCGGCAGATTCGGCCGCTTGATGAACAGCACCAGCGGAAAGGCCGCGAACACGTAGCGCGCGGCGCCCAGCTGGAAGGGCGTGAAGTCGCGCAGCGAGAACTTCATGGCCACGAAGTTCAGGCCCCAGATGACCACCACGCCCAGGGCCGAAGCCAGGTCGATGCCGGTGAGAGGAGAGGCCGCGCTGCGATGCGCGCTGGCGGTGCTCACGCGCCGACCTTGCGGCAATGGATTCGGCGAGTGGATGGAAGCGCGGGATCGGCGGGAAAAAGCATGGGCGGCATATCCTGGACAGCCATCGATTGTGGCTGTTGTGAGGTACCGCAATCCGGGACGTGAAGGGCCCGGATTTCAAGCGCCGGCGCGGCGGCTGGCGGTGCTTCGCGTTGTCTTGGCCGGTGCCCTTGCGCCGGCTTTGGCAGGCGTTCCTGAAGGCTTCTTGGATGGCCGATGCGCAGCAGCCAACGCTGCCAACCCGCCCATCACGTAGCGCACCAGGTCCTCATGCAAGCCCGCCGGGTCCTGCACCAGCGCCGGCAGCACGCGCTCAGGCCCTTCGCGCGGCGCCACCATCAGCACGATGGCCGGCAGCACCACGAAGGCCACCGCGCGCTGCACGGCCGGGTGGTCGTCGGGCAGGCCCAGCACCTGGCCCATGAGCGCACGCATGGCGGCGGCCTTGGGCCGCACCGCCTTCTCGACCATGGCCGGCAGCATGGCCGAAGGCGAGAGCACCTCGCGCACCATCACCCGATGGCCCCAGGGCGCATCGCGCGTGGCCGACAGGTGCAGCACATTGCCCAGCACCGCGCGCAGCCTGTCGTGCGGGCTGGCGTTGGCATCCTGGGTGACGGCAAGCAGTTCGTCCAGGTCGACGATCTGCTTGTGCGCCTCGATCAGCACGGCCTCGTACAAGCCTTCGCGGCTGCCGAAGTGGTAGTTGATGGACGCCATGGGCGTGCCCGCGCGGCGGGCGATTTCCTTGGTGGTGGCTTCGGCGGGGCCGCGCTCGGCAAAGAGCTTGCCGGCTGTTTCCAGCAGCAGCTGGCGCGTGGCCTGGCCGCCGGGGCGCGGCGTGCGCGCTGGCGCCGCGGCACCGTCTTGCTTGCCGGTTCGCGCCGTGGTCTTCCTGGGTGGCGTTCGCTTCATGCGGTGGTTCGCAGAAATCTATTTGAATTTGAATTCAAATTTAATATCATGCAGTCTACAAGTTCGCCAGCCGGTCCACAACCGTTCATCCTTCTTCCGCCATGAACAAGAAGCCCCTGATCGCCGCCGCCGTCGTTCTGCTCGCGGGTGGCGCCGCGCTGGCCTGGTGGCTGCAGCGCGAGCCCGCATCGCGCAGCGAGCTGGTGCTGTACGGCAACGTCGACCTGCGCCAGGTGTCGCTGGCCTTCAACGGCAGCGAGCGCATCGCGCGGCTGATGGTGGAGGAGGGCGACCACGTCAAGGCCGGCCAGGTGCTGGGCGAACTCGACGTGAAGAGCCTGCAGCTGCGCGCCGACCAGTCGCGCGCGCAGATCGCCGTGGCGCAGCAGGCACTGGCGCGGCTGCAGACCGGTAGCCGCCCCGAGGAAATCGGCCAGTCTCGCGCGCAGGTGGCCGCTGCCGAGGCCGATGCCCGGCTGGCCCGGCAGCAGGTGGAGCGTCTGCAGGGCATCGGCCAGAGCACCGGCGGGCGCGGGGTGAGCCAGCAGGACATGGACGCGGCCCAGGCCCGGCTCAAGGTGGCGCAGGCGCAGCTGGACAATGCCCGCAAGGCGCAGCAGCTGGTGGTGACCGGCCCGCGCAAAGAAGACATCGCGCAGGCGCAGGCCCAGCTCGACTCCGCACGCGCGGCGCTGGCCGTGCTGGAGCACCAGGTGGCCGAGTCGACCTTGAAGGCACCCATCGACGCCGTGGTGCGCGCCCGCCTGATGGAGCCGGGCGACATGGCGTCGCCGCAGCGCCCCGTCTACACGCTGGCCGTCACCAACCCCAAGTGGGTGCGGGCCTATGTGCCCGAGCCCGACCTGGGGCGCATCCGCGCGGGCATGGCGGCCACGCTGGTCACCGACAGCCATCCCGGCCAGCCGCTGAACGGCCGCATCGGCTACATCTCGTCGGTGGCCGAGTTCACGCCCAAGACGGTGCAGACCGAGGACCTGCGCAGCAGCCTGGTGTACGAGGTGCGCGTGCTGGCCGACGACAGCGCCGACCGGCTGCGCCTGGGCATGCCGGCCACGGTGCGGATCGCGCTCGAGCCGCAGCAACAGCAGCAGCCCAGGCAGGCCAAGGCGGACAACCGTCCATGAGCGATTCGCCCGCGCTCGTCGCCCAGGGGCTGCACAAGCGTTTCGCGGTCAAGGGCAAGGCCGCGCCGGTCATGGCGCTGCAGGACGTGAGCCTGTCCGTGCCGGCGGGCGCGCTCAGCGCCTTCGTCGGGCCCGACGGCGCGGGCAAGACCACGCTGCTGCGCCTGGCGTGCGGCCTGCTGCGCCCCGACGAAGGCGCGCTGCAGGTGCTGGGCATCGACGTGGCGCGTGAGCCGCAGGCCGTGCAGGACCGCATCAGCTACATGCCCCAGCGCTTCGGCCTGTACGAAGACCTGAGCGTGCAGGAGAACCTCGACCTGTACGCCGACCTGCACGGCGTGCCGGCCGCCATGCGCCGCGAGCGCTATGCGCGCCTGCTGGAGATGACCGACCTCGGGCGCTTCACCACGCGCCCGGCCGGCAAGCTCTCGGGCGGCATGAAGCAGAAGCTGGGGCTGGCCTGCACCCTGGTGCGCTCGCCGCAACTGCTGCTGCTGGACGAGCCGACCGTGGGCGTCGATCCGCTCTCGCGCCGCGAGCTGTGGCAGATCGTGGAGCAACTGGTGCGCGAGGAGCGGCTGAGCGTGATCGTCAGCACCGCCTACCTCGACGAGGCCGAGCGCTGCGCGCAGGTCTTCGTCATGCACGAAGGCCGGCTGCTGGCGCAGGGGCCGCCGGCGGACCTTCGCGCACGCGCCGATGGCTTGTGCTTCGTGGCCAGGGCGCCCGAAGGCATGCCGGCACGCACACTGCAGGCGCGGCTGCTGGACGATCCCTCGTCGGTGATCGACGCCGTGCCGGAGGGCGGCGACGTGCGCTTCATCCGCCAGCCGCAGGCCGACGCTGCCGTGCTCGATGCGCTGCTGCAGGGCGCACCGGCCGAGCCCGTGCCGGCGCGGCTGGAGGACGGCTTCATGGTGCTGCTGCGCGGGCAGGCTGCGCAGCAAGGCTCGCAGACGGCAGCGTCCGTGGCGGGCGCACCGCCTGCCGCAGCGTCCGATGAGGTCGTGATCGAAGTGCGCGACCTGGTGCGCCGCTTCGGCGATTTCACCGCCGTGGCCAGCACCAGCTTCCAGGTGCGGCGCGGCGAGATCTTCGGGCTGCTGGGCCCCAACGGCGCGGGCAAGACCACCACCTTCCGCATGCTGTGCGGCCTGCTGCCGGCCAGCAGCGGCTTCCTGCAGGTGGCGGGCGTCAACCTGCGGCATGCGCGGGCGCAGGCGCGCAGCCGCATCGGCTACGTGTCGCAGAAGTTCGCGCTGTACGGCAACCTGACGGTGGCCGAGAACCTGGCCTTCTTCGGCAGCGCCTACGGCCTGCGCGGCGAGAAGCTGCGCAGCCGCGTGCGCGCGGTGCTGGGCGAATTCGACCTGGCCGGCCAGGAAGACGCCACCAGCGGCCAGCTGCCCGGCGGCTTCAAGCAGCGCCTGGCCATGGCCACCGGCCTGCTGCACGAGCCCGAGATCCTGTTCCTGGACGAACCCACCAGCGGCACCGACGCGCTGGCGCGGCGCGAGTTCTGGCGGCGCATCACCGCGCTGGCGGCGGCGGGCGTCACCATCATCATCACCACGCACTTCATGGAAGAGGCGGAATACTGCGACCGCATCGTGATCCAGGACGCCGGCAAGCTGCTGGCCATCGGCACGCCGCAGGAAGTGCGCGCGCGGGCGCAGCCCACGCCGGGGCGGCGGCCCAACATGGAGGATGCCTTCATCGGCATCGTGAGCCAGGCGCGGGCCCAGGGCGTGGGGCAGGGGGCTTCTGCATGACCACCGATGCCCAGGCCCCCGCCACGCAGTCGCATGCGCTTGCACGGCTGGCGGCGCTCACCCGCAAGGAGACGCGCCAGCTGCTGCGCGACCCGAGCAGCTTGGCCATCGGCATCCTGCTGCCCATATTGCTCATCCTGCTGTTCGGCTACGGCCTGTCGCTGGACGTGAAGAACGCGCCGCTCGCGGTGGTGATGGAAGACAGCTCGCCCACCGCCACGCAGGCGGTGGCGGGCCTGTCGCTCACGCCCTATATCTCGCCGGTGCCCATGGTCTCGATGAAGGAAGCGCAAGCGCTGCTGCAGGCCCACAAGGTCGACGGCATCGTGCGCGTGCCGGGCGACTTCTCCAGCCGGCTGGCGGCGGGCGACGCGCGCATCCAGATCGTGGTGAACGGCGCCGACGCGAACAAGGCCAACACCGTCCTGCGCTATGCCGGCGCGGCGCTGGGCGGCAACGTGCAGCGCATGGCCGACCGGGCGGGCGGGGCGGCGAGCTTGCCCGTGGCGAGCGGCGCCGGCTCGGTCAGCCTGGAGCCGCGCCTGTGGTTCAACAGCGCCAACAACAGCACCTGGTACCTGGTGCCGGGGCTGGTGGTGTTGATCATGACGCTGGTGGGCGCCTTTCTGACCGCGCTGGTCATGGCGCGCGAGTGGGAGCGCGGCACGCTGGAGGCGCTGTTCGTCACGCCGGTGCGCCCGGCCGAGATCCTCATCGCCAAGATCATTCCGTACTTCGGCATCGGCATGGTGGGTCTCGCGCTGTGCCTGGCGGCGGCGCGCTTCCTGTTCGAAGTGCCCATGGCCGGCTCGCTGCTGCTGCTGGTGTTCGCCTCCATGCTGTACCTGGTCGTGGCGGTGGGCATCGGGCTGGTGATTTCGTCCGTCACCCGCAACCAGTTCCTGGCCAGCCAGGTGGCGCTGCTGTCGAGCTTCCTGCCGGCGCTGCTGCTGTCGGGCTTCTTGTTCGACCTGCGCAACGTGCCGTGGGTGGTGAGCGTCATCGGCCACATCCTGCCGGCCACCTATTTCATGGAGCTGATCCGCGCGCTCTTCCTGGCCGGCAACATCTGGCCGCTGGTCATCAAGAACTGCCTGATCCTCATGGGCTATGCGGTGGGCCTGCTGTGCGTGGCACGCCTGGTCACCCGCAAGCGCCTGCACTGAAAACATGATCGGCCCAATCACCGACTACCTCCTTCGCGTGCTGCAGCTGTGCCGCAAGGAGCTGCTCGCCATCCTCAAGGACCCGGCGAGCCGTGTCATTCTGGTGGCGCCGGCCATCATGCAGAGCCTGATCTTCGGCTACGCCGCCACCTACGACCTGCAGCGGGTGGACTACGCCTTGCTCGACCAGAGCCGCGGCGCCGCGGCGCGGGAGCTGGTCGCCAGGCTCGAAGGCGGCGGCGTGTTCCGCCGCGCCATGACGCTGCGCTCGCCCGCCGACATTGCCGCGCCGGTCGACACGCAGAAGGTGCTGCTGGTGCTGCACATCGGCCCGCGCTTCGAGCAGCAGCTGATGGCCGGCGAGGCCGCGCCGGTGCAGGTGATCGTGGATGCGCGCAACTCCACCACGGCCGGCGCGGCGGTCGGCTACGTGACCGAGGTGGTGAACGGCTTCAATGCGCAATGGAGCCTGCGCCATGGCGGCGCCGCGCCGCCGCTGCGGGTGGAGTCGCGCGCCTGGTTCAACCCCAACCTGGAAACGCGCTGGAACTTCATGCCCGGCCTGGTGGCGGCGCTGAGCATGCTGCAGACGCTGCTGCTCACGGCCCTCTCGGTGGCGCGCGAGCGGGAGCAGGGCACCTTCGACCAGCTGCTCGTCACGCCGCTCACGCCCACCCAGATCATGATCGGCAAGGCCATTCCGCCGGTGCTGGTGGGGCTGGTGCAGTCCACGCTCATCCTGCTGGTGTGCACGCTGTGGTTTCGCATTCCCATGGCGGGCTCGCTCTTCACGCTGTATGCGGGGCTGGTGTTCTTCACGGTGGCCAGCGTGGGCATCGGCCTGTCGATTTCGGCGGTGTCGGCCAACATGCAGCAGGCCATGCTCTACACCTTCGTGCTGATCATGCCGATGATGCTGCTCTCGGGCCTGACCACGCCGGTGAGCAACATGCCCGAGGTGCTGCAGATCGCCACCTGGATCAACCCGCTGCGCTTTGCCATCGACCTGGTGCAGCGCGTGTACCTGGAGGGGGTGGGCTTCGGCACGGTGTGGCTCAACCTGGTGCCGCTGACCGTGATTGCGGCGGTGACACTGCCGCTGGCCACGTGGCTCTTCCGCCACCGTCTTGTCTGAACCGCGAAAGAAACGAAGAGGTCCGCCATGGCTTCACCCCTGCATCTTCATCGCCCGGCCCTTGCGGCTTTGGCCGTGTGCGCCTGGCTGGCCGGCTGCGCCGTCGGCCCCGACTTCCAGGCGCCGGCCAATGAAGCGCCGGCTGATTTCAGCACCTGGCACGGCGGCGCGAGCGAACTGGCGGCAAGGTCGGCCAGCGCGGCCGCGTCGCCGATCAACTGGCAGTCCTTCGGCGATCCGGTGCTCGAGCAGTTGCAGGCCCGGGCCCTGAAAGCCAACCCCGACCTGCAGACCGCGGCGCTGCGCTTTGCCCAGAGCCGCGCACAAGGCACGGCGGTGCGATCGCAAGGCCTGCCGCAGGTGGGCGTCAGCGGCTCGGCGGTGCGCCTGCGCGAAAGCGAGGACGGCGACTTTGCCCGCGTCATCGGCGCCATCAACCCCGCGCAGAAGGACCAGATCGTCAAGGTGCTCAGCGAGGTGCACAACATGTACCAGCTGGGCTTCGACGCATCGTGGGAACTGGACCTGTGGGGCCGCGTGCGCCGATCCATCGAGGCGTCGGACGCGGACGAGGCCGCCTCGCAGGCCTTGCTCGCGCAGGTGCAGCTGAGCGTGCAGGCCGAGGTGGCGAGGCGCTACTTCGAGCTGCGCTCGTCGCAGGAACAGATCCGCATCGCCCGCGACGACATCCGGGCCGGCGAGGAGACGCGGTCGCTGGTGCTGGCCCGCACCCTGGGCGGCCTCACCAACGGCCTGGACCTGAGCCGCCAGGATGCGCAGCTGGCCGATGTGCGCGCGCGCCTGCCTCAGCTGCTGGCCCAGGAGGCGCAGGCCACGAACCAGATCACCCTGCTGGTGGGCGAGCGCCCCGGCGCGCTGGCCGCGGAACTGGCGCCCGGGCCCGCGCAGACCGGGCCCTTGCCCGACCTGTCGCTGGGCCTGCCGTCCGAAGTGGCGCTGCGCCGCCCGGACATCCAGCGCGCGCAGGCCCAGCTGCATGCGGCCACCGCCGGCATTGGCGTGGCGGTGGCGGACCTGTACCCGCGCATCACCATCGGCGCGAGCTTCGGCTTCCAGTCGGTCGATGCAAGCACCTTCGGCGAGTGGGGCAGCCGCGAATGGTCGATCGGCCCCAGCCTGCAATTGCCCATCTTCGACGGCGGACGCCGGCGCGCCACCGTCACGCTGCGCAAGCTGCAGCAGCAGGAAGCCGCGGTGGCCTACCAGCAGACCGTGCTGAAGGCATGGCACGAAATCGACGATGCGCTGAGCAGCTACACCGCCGAGCGCCAGCGCAACGCGCAACTCGCCGCCATGGAAGTCGCCAGCCGCGATGCCTGGGAGCTGGCCCGGGTGCGCTATCAGCACGGCATGACCGACTTCCTGGTGGCGCTGGATGCGCAGCGCACCTTGCTGCAGGCGCAGCGTGCGCATACGGAAAGCAATGCGCGCCTGGCGCTGGGGCTGGTGGCGGTGACCAAGGCGCTGGGCGCCCAGCCGGCGCCGGAGCCGGCCGCCTGACGAGGCGGCGCGCCGTCACGGACGCAGCGGAACCGCCGGCTCGGTGCGCACCGGCACATAGGTCAGCCGCCGATCTCGCATCATCAGCAGGGCCACCGGCTGGCCGGCCGGCAGTTGGGCGAGCGCGGCCTTGAAGTCCTCCACGCGCGCCACGGGCCGGTCGTTCACGGCCACCAGCACGTCGCCGGCGCGGATGCCCTCGCTGCGCGCGGCGCCGCCCG
>NZ_BCUU01000071.1 GCF_001591385.1 Variovorax soli NBRC 106424 | reverse complement strand
CAGCAGCGCATCGGCCGGCGGCGGCGGCGTGCGGCGCGCCAGGTGGCGGCGCAACGCCTCGGCTCGCCCGAGCCAGCGCAGCACATGAAAGCCCAGGGCCTGCACGCCGGGGCGCAGGACAGGGTCGACCGCGTCGAAGGCGGCCGCGCCGGAGGTGCCGGCGCGCACCGCGGCGAGCACGCCCGCGCACAACTGCAACTGGCGCCAGAGCGGTGGTTGCGCGTGCGGCACGGAATCCGCGCCGGAGGAAGGATGGAGATCGGAAGAAGAAGCCAACGTGCAGGCGATGGTAAAGGCCGGCGCCCACTGGGCGGCCGGCGGTAGGTGGTCAGACGAGCGGAGAAGCCCGACGCAAGCGGAATGCCCACGCCACGATCAGCGCTGGAAACTGGCTGATGGCGCGGTTGTAGGCATTCACCGCATCGTTGAACTGTCCCCTCGCAATCTCTGCCGCAGCCGACGGTTCCGGCCAGGCAAACGGAGAAACCTGCGGCACGCGGGACAGCTCGCCATTCAGCGGCGCCGGCATGGACAGTGTGCCCTCGGCATCGAAGTGCAGCACTTCGCCGGGGTACATGCGTCCCCAGGCGTTGAGCATCACGTGCAGCGCCGTCCCCAGCGAGGCAACGCGCGAGGGCTCCAGCGGCCGCAGCCTGGTGACGGCGAGCATGGCGGACAGCTGCGCGACCGAGGAAAGCAGCGAGCTTTCCATGTCGACGTCCGGCTTGGCCACGCCGCTCACCACCAGCGCGCGGGTGGTGCGCGCCTGGACGTAGTCGAGCTGCTTGAGCAGCGCTGCGTCCAGCGCCGCATAGGCCACCAGCGCAGCCGAGCGCAGGCGCATCAGGCGGTTGTTCGCGCCCACGAACCAGAACAGCAGCAAGGCGCCGCCGACCCACCAGTAGATCGAATCAGGCAAGGCACTCATGGAAAAGTCGATCTCCCGACGCTGCTGCACCGACAACGAAAAAGCGCCCCCCGGCCGCTGTGGGCAGGGGGGCGCTCGGGCCGGTCATGGCAGCCTGCGGGAGCAGCAGTGCCTTACTCGGTTGCAGCGCCTTCGCTGGCGTCGGCAGCGCCGGCGCCTTCAACAGCGGGCTCTTCGCTCGCCGATGCGGCAGCGTCCAGCTCGGCAGCTTCGGCCTCGGCGATGGCGCGGCGCTCGGCCTCGTCCATCTGGTCCTTGGCCTTGCGCGCCTGGTGGTAGGCCATGCCGGTACCCGCCGGAATCAGGCGGCCGACGATGACGTTTTCCTTCAGGCCGCGCAGCTCGTCGCGCTTGCCCATGATCGCCGCCTCGGTCAGCACGCGGGTCGTTTCCTGGAAGGAAGCGGCCGAGATGAACGAGTCGGTCGACAGCGACGCCTTGGTAATGCCCAGCAGCAAGTTGGTGAACGTTGCGGGGATCTTGCCTTCGGCGCGCAGGGCGTCGTTGGTGTTGAGCATCTCCGAACGCTCGACCTGCTCGCCGACGATGTAGCTCGACTCGCCGGCGCTTTCGACCACGACGCGGCGCAGCATCTGGCGAACGATCACCTCGATGTGCTTGTCGTTGATCTTCACGCCCTGCAAGCGGTACACGTCCTGCACTTCGTCGACGATGTAGCGGGCGAGCT
This sequence comes from Variovorax soli NBRC 106424, assembly GCF_001591385.1. Lineage (GTDB taxonomy): Bacteria > Pseudomonadota > Gammaproteobacteria > Burkholderiales > Burkholderiaceae_C > Variovorax > Variovorax soli. The sequence goes on along the minus strand of NZ_BCUU01000071.1, from coordinate 26,562 downwards.
CTTCCGAGCCCAGCAGGCGCAGGATGTCCTGCGGGTCGGCCGGGCCGTCCACCACGGTTTCGCCCTTGTTCACCACCTGGCCTTCGTGCACCAGGATGTTCTTTTCCTTGGGCACCAGCTCTTCCCAGACCTTGCCGTCCGGATCGGTGATCTGCAGGCGGATCTTGCCCTTGGTCTCCTTGCCGAACGAGATCGTGCCGGTCATTTCTGCCAGCAGGCCCTTGTCCTTGGGCGAGCGGGCTTCGAAGAGCTCGGCCACACGCGGCAGACCGCCGGTGATGTCGCGGGTCTTCTGGCCTTCGACCGGGATGCGGGCCAGCACTTCGCCGGGGCCCACGTCCTGGCCGTCACGCACCTGGATCAGCGCGCCGATCGGGAAGCCGATGGTCACCGAGTGGTCGGTGCCGGGGATCTTCACTTCGTGGCCCGAAGCGTCGATCAGCTTCACCTGCGGACGCACCACCTTGGCGGCGCCGCGGCGCTTGGGGTCGATGACCACCAGCGTCGACAGGCCCGTGACATCGTCCACCTGCTTGGCCACCGTGAGGCCTTCCTCGACGTTCTCGAAGACGGTCTTGCCGGCGAACTCGGTGATGATGGGTCGGGTCAGCGGATCCCAGTTGGCCAGGATGGTGCCGGCCTTGACCTGCTGGTCGGCCTTCACCGTCAGCGTGGCGCCATAGGGCACCTTGTGGCGCTCGCGCTCGCGGCCGTGCTCGTCATGAATGACGATCTCGCCCGAACGTGCGATCACCACCAGCTCGCCCTTGGAGTTGGTCACGTAGCGCATCGTGGCGTTGAAGCCGATCACGCCGTTGCTCTTGGCTTCCACGCTCGAGGCGATGGCAGCGCGCGAAGCGGCACCACCGATGTGGAAGGTACGCATGGTCAGCTGCGTGCCGGGCTCGCCGATCGACTGGGCGGCGATCACACCGACGGCTTCGCCGATGTTGATCAGGCCGCCGCGGCCGAGGTCGCGGCCGTAGCACTTGGCGCAGATGCCGTAGCGGGTTTCGCAGGTCAGCGCGGTGCGCACGCGGACTTCGTCGACGCCCTGGGCTTCCAGTTCCTCGATGTTGTCCTCGTCGAACATCTCGCCGGCCTTGAGCAGCACGGCGCGCGTCTCGGGGTGCAGCACATCGTCGGCAGCGGTGCGGCCGAGGATTCGGTCGCGCAGCGATTCGATGACTTCACCGCCTTCGACGATGGCGCGCATGGTCGAGCCGTTGTGCGTTTCGCAGTCCTGCTCGGTCACGACCAGGTCTTGCGTCACGTCCACCAGACGACGCGTCAGGTAGCCCGAGTTCGCGGTCTTCAGCGCGGTGTCGGCCAGACCCTTGCGGGCACCGTGGGTGGAGATGAAGTACTCCAGCACGTTCAGGCCTTCGCGGAAGTTCGCGGTAATGGGCGTTTCGATGATCGAGCCGTCCGGCTTGGCCATCAGGCCGCGCATGCCGGCCACCTGGCGGATCTGGGCGGCAGAGCCGCGGGCACCCGAGTCGGCCATCATGTAGATGGAGTTGAACGACTCCTGGTCCACTTCCTTGCCGTTGCGGTCGACGACCTTCTGCTTGGACAGCTTGGCCATCATCACCTTGGACACGGCGTCGCCCGCCTTGCCCCAGATGTCCACCACCTTGTTGTAGCGCTCGCCGGCCGTCACCAGGCCGGAGACGTACTGCTGCTCGATCTCCTTCACTTCCTTGGAAGCGGCGTCGATGATGTCGTGCTTCTCGGACGGCACCAGCATGTCGTCGATGGCGATGGAAATACCGGCCTTGGTCGCCAGGCGGAAGCCGTTTTGCAGCAGCTTGTCGGCGAACACCACCGTTTCCTTCAGGCCGCACTTGCGGAAGGACGCGTTGATGAGCTTGGAGATTTCCTTCTTCTTCAGCGCCTTGTTGATGTTCGAGAAAGCCAGGCCCTTGGGCAGGATCTCGGACAGCAGGGCACGGCCGACGGTGGTGTCCACGAGCGAGGTCGACGGAACGAATTCGCCCGTTTCCTTGTTCTTGTTCCACTCGGTGATGCGCACCGCCACCTTGGAGGTGAGCTCCACTTCGCGGGCGTCGAGCGCGCGCTGCACTTCGCCGATGTCGGAGAAGATCAGGCCTTCGCCCTTGCCGTTGATGCGGTCACGGGTGGTGTAGTACAGGCCCAGCACCACGTCCTGCGACGGAACGATGGACGGTTCGCCCGAAGCGGGGAACAGCACGTTGTTGGAGGCCAGCATCAGCGTGCGGGCTTCCATTTGCGCTTCCACCGACAGCGGCACGTGCACGGCCATCTGGTCGCCGTCGAAGTCGGCGTTGAAGGCCGCGCAGACGAGCGGGTGCAGCTGGATGGCCTTGCCTTCGATCAGGATCGGCTCGAAGGCCTGGATGCCCAGGCGGTGCAGCGTCGGAGCGCGGTTCAGCATGACCGGGTGCTCCTTGATGACCTCTTCCAGGATGTCCCAGACCACCGGCGTGCCGGATTCGACTTCCTTCTTGGCCGCCTTGATCGTCGTCGCGATGCCCATGGCTTCGAGGCGCGAGAAGATGAAAGGCTTGAACAGCTCGAGCGCCATCAGCTTGGGCAGGCCGCACTGGTGCAGCTTGAGCGTCGGGCCCACCACGATGACCGAACGGCCCGAGTAGTCCACGCGCTTGCCCAGCAGGTTCTGGCGGAAGCGGCCGCTCTTGCCCTTGATCATGTCGGCCAGCGACTTCAGGGCGCGCTTGTTCGCGCCCGTCATGGCCTTGCCACGGCGGCCGTTGTCCAGCAGCGAATCCACGGCTTCCTGCAGCATCCGCTTCTCGTTGCGCGCGATGATCTCCGGAGCCTTCAGCTCCAGCAGGCGGCGCAGACGCGAGTTGCGGTTGATGACGCGGCGGTACAGGTCGTTCAGGTCGGAGGTGGCGAAACGGCCACCGTCCAGCGGCACCAGCGGACGCAGGTCCGGCGGCAGCACGGGCAGCACGTCCAGCACCATCCAGCTGGGCTTGATGCCCGACTTGCGGAAGGCTTCCAGCACCTTCAGGCGCTTGGAGTTCTTCTTGACCTTGACTTCGGAGCCGGTCAGGTCGCCGCGCAGCTTCTCGATCTCGGTGTCGAGCTCGATGCCTTCCAGCAGGTCCTTGATGCCTTCGGCGCCCATCTTCGCGGTGAACTCGTCACCGTATTCCTTGCGCTTGGCGTCGTAGTCGTCCTCGCTCATGATGCTGAACTTCTTCAGCGGGGTCATGCCGGGGTCGGTGACCACGTACGCTTCGAAGTACAGCACGCGCTCGATGTCGCGCAGCGTCATGTCCAGCACCAGGCCCAGACGCGACGGCAGCGACTTCAGGAACCAGATGTGGGCACAGGGCGCGGCCAGGTCGATGTGGCCCATGCGCTCGCGGCGCACCTTGGTCTGGGTGACTTCAACGCCGCACTTCTCGCAGATCACGCCGCGGTGCTTCAGGCGCTTGTACTTGCCGCACAGGCACTCGTAGTCCTTAATGGGACCGAAGATCTTCGCGCAGAAGAGGCCGTCACGCTCGGGCTTGAAGGTGCGGTAGTTGATCGTCTCGGGCTTCTTCACCTCGCCGAAAGACCACGAGCGGATCTTCTCGGGCGAGGCCATGCCGATCTTGATGGCATCGAAATGCTCATCAGGCGTGAATTGCTTGAACAGGTCGAGTAGTGACTTCATAGAACCTATCCCCTTGAATTAAGAACGTTCCAGTTCGATGTCCAGGCCCAGGGAACGGATTTCCTTGACCAGCACATTGAACGATTCCGGCATGCCGGCCTCGATGGCGTGTTCGCCCTTGACGATGGACTCGTACACCTTGGTACGGCCCTGCACGTCGTCGGACTTCACGGTGAGCATTTCCTGCAGCACGTAGGAAGCGCCGTAGGCTTCCAGCGCCCACACTTCCATTTCACCGAAGCGCTGGCCGCCGAACTGCGCCTTGCCGCCCAGCGGCTGCTGGGTGACCAGCGAGTACGGGCCGGTCGAGCGGGCGTGCATCTTGTCGTCCACCAGGTGGTGCAGCTTCAGGAAGTGCATGTAGCCGACGGTGACCGGGCGCTCGAACTGCTCGCCGGTGCGGCCGTCGAACAGGTAGGCCTGGGTGCGGCTCTCGGTCAGGCCCTTGAGCTTGGCGATGTCGTCCGGGAAGGCCAGCTTCAGCATGGCGCGGATTTCCTCTTCCGAGGCACCGTCGAACACCGGCGTTGCAAACGGAACGCCGGACGACAGGTTGTGCGCCATCTCGACGATCTCGGTGTCGCTGAACTTCGACAGGTCTTCCTTGCGGCCCGTGCTGTTGTAGAACTCGTCGAAGAACTTGCGCAGCTCGGCCACCTTGGCCTCTTGCTGCAGCAGGTCGCCGATGCGCTGGCCGATGCCCTTGCCGGCCCAGCCCAGGTGCACTTCGAGAACCTGGCCCACGTTCATCCGCGAGGGCACGCCCAGCGGGTTCAGGCAGATGTCGCACGGCGTGCCGTCGGCCATGTGGGGCATGTCTTCGACCGGAACGATCTTCGACACCACACCCTTGTTGCCGTGGCGGCCGGCCATCTTGTCGCCGGGCTGCAGGCGGCGCTTGACGGCCAGGTACACCTTGACCATCTTGAGCACGCCAGCGGGCAGCTCGTCGCCCTGCGTGAGCTTCTTGCGCTTTTCTTCGAAAGCCAGGTCGAAGCTGTGGCGGGTCTGCTCCAGCGAGTTCTTGATCGACTCGAGCTGCGAAGCCACCTCGTCTTCCGCCGGGCGGATGTCGAACCAGTGGAACTTCTCGATGGAGGCCAGGTAGGCCTTGTCCAGCTTGGTGCCCTTGGCCAGCTTGTTCGGGCCGCCGTTGGCGACCTTGCCCACCAGCAGCTTCTCGATACGGTCGAAGGCGTCGGCCTCGACGATGCGCAGCTGGTCGTTCAGGTCCAGGCGGAAGCGCTTGAGTTCATCGTCGATGATCTGCTGGGCGCGCTTGTCGCGCTGGATGCCTTCGCGGGTGAACACCTGCACGTCGATGACCGTGCCTTGCGAGCCCTGGTCGACGCGCAGCGAGGTGTCCTTCACGTCCGAAGCCTTCTCGCCGAAGATGGCGCGCAGCAGCTTCTCTTCCGGCGTCAGCGTGGTCTCGCCCTTGGGCGTGACCTTGCCCACCAGCGTGTCGCCGGGCATGACTTCGGCACCCACGTAGATGATGCCGGACTCGTCCAGGCGGTTGAGCTGCTGCTCGGCCAGGTTCGGGATGTCGCGGGTGATTTCTTCGGCGCCCAGCTTGGTGTCGCGCGCCATCACCACCAGTTCCTCGATGTGGATCGAGGTGTAGCGGTCGTCGGCCACCACGCGCTCGGAGATCAGGATCGAGTCTTCGAAGTTGTAGCCGTTCCAGGGCATGAAGCCGATGAGCATGTTCTGGCCCAGAGCGAGTTCGCCCAGGTCGGTCGATGCGCCGTCGGCCACCACGTCACCCTTGGCGATCTTGTCGCCGCGCTTGACGATCGGACGCTGGTGGATGTTGGTGTTCTGGTTCGAACGCTGGTACTTGATGAGGTTGTAGATGTCCACACCCACTTCACCGGCCTGCGCCTCGGCGTCGTTCACGCGCACCACGATGCGGGTGGCATCGACATAGTCGACCACGCCGCCGCGCATGGCGGTGACCACGGTGCCCGAGTCCACGGCCGAGACGCGCTCGATGCCGGTACCCACGAAAGGCTTTTCCGGACGCAGCACGGGCACGGCCTGGCGCTGCATGTTGGCGCCCATCAGTGCGCGGTTGGCGTCATCGTGTTCGAGGAACGGAACCAGCGAGGCGGCCACCGACACGATCTGCGCCGGCGACACGTCCATGTACTGGATGCGCTCGGCACCCACCAGGATCGATTCGCCCTTTTCACGCGCCGACACCAGGTCGCCCGTGAGGCGGCCTTCCTTGTCCAGGGCCGCGTTGGCCTGGGCGATGACGTACTTGCCTTCCTCGATGGCCGACAGGTAGTCGATGTCGTTGGTGACCTTGCCGTCCACCACCCGGCGATACGGCGTCTCGATGAAGCCGTATTCGTTCAGGCGGGCGTACAGCGCCAGCGAGTTGATCAGGCCGATGTTCGGACCTTCAGGCGTTTCGATCGGGCACACGCGGCCGTAGTGCGTGACGTGCACGTCGCGCACTTCGAAGCCGGCGCGCTCGCGCGTCAGACCGCCCGGGCCCAGGGCCGAGACGCGGCGCTTGTGCGTGATCTCGGACAGCGGGTTGGTCTGGTCCATGAACTGCGACAGCTGCGAGGCGCCGAAGAATTCCTTCAGCGCGGCCGAGATCGGCTTGCTGTTGATCAGGTCGTGCGGCATGAGCGGCTCTTGCTCGGCCTGGCCCAGACGTTCCTTCACGGCCTTCTCGATACGCGCCAGGCCGGTGCGGTACTGGTTTTCGGCCAGTTCGCCCACGCAGCGCACGCGGCGGTTGCCCAGGTGGTCGATGTCGTCCACTTCGCCGCGGCCGTTGCGCAGGTCCACCAGGATCTTGACCACGGCGAGGATGTCCTCGTTGGTCAGGACCATGGGGCCGTTCGGCTCGTCACGGCCGACCTTGGCGTTGAACTTCATGCGGCCCACGCGCGACAGGTCGTAGGTGTCCGGGTTGTAGAACAGGCGCTGGAACAGGGCCTGCACGGCGTCTTCCGTCGGCGGCTCGCCGGGGCGCATCATGCGGTAGATGGCCACGCGGGCGGCGAACTCGTCCACGGTTTCGTCGATGCGCAGCGTCTGCGAGATGTACGCGCCCTGGTCCAGTTCATTGGTGTAGATGCACTGGATGTCGTGCACGCCGGCGGCACGCAGCTTCTTCAGCAGCGCTTCGGTCAGCTCGTCGTTGGCCTTGGCCAGGATCTCGCCCGAATCGGGGTCGACGATGTTGCGGGCCAGCACGCGGCCGACCAGGAAGTCTTCCGGCACGCTGATGTGCGTGGTGCCCGACTGCTCCAGCTCGCGGGTGTGGCGGGCGGTGACGCGCTTGTCCTTGGCGACGACGACCTTGCCGGCCTTGTCGGTGATGTCGAAGCGCGCGACTTCGCCGCGCAGGCGCTCGGAGACCAGCTCCAGCTGCGCGCCGCTGTCCATCAGGCGGAAGTTGTCGTTGACGAAGAAGTTCGCCAGGATCGATTCCGGGTTCAGGCCGATGGCCTTGAGCAGGATCGTGACCGGCATCTTGCGGCGGCGGTCCACGCGGAAGTACAGCATGTCCTTCGGGTCGAACTCGAAGTCCAGCCACGAACCGCGGTAGGGAATCACGCGGGCCGAGAACAGCAGCTTGCCCGAGCTGTGGGTCTTGCCCTTGTCGTGCTCGAAGAACACGCCCGGCGAACGGTGCAGCTGCGACACGATGACGCGCTCGGTACCGTTGATGATGAAGGAGCCCTTGTCCGTCATGAGCGGCACTTCGCCCATGTAGACCTCTTGCTCCTTCACTTCCTTGACCACCTTGGACTGGGGCGTGGAGGACTCGCGGTCGTAGATGATGAGCTGCACCTTGGCGCGCACGGCCGAGGCGAAGGTCAGGCCACGGGTCTGGCACTCGCGTACATCGAAGGCCGGCTTGGCCAGGTTGTACTCGAGGAACTTCATTTCCACGAAGCCGTTGTGGGAGACGATCGGGAAGGCGGCGTCGAATGCGGCCTGCAGACCTTCTACGGTGCGTTTTTGCGGGGCAACGCCTGCTTGCAGGAACGCGGTGTACGCGTCTTTCTGCATCTGCAGCAGGTAGGGGATTTCAACGACGCTGTCGCGGCTGCCGAAACTTTTTCGGATGCGCTTGCGTTCGGTGTAACTGTACGTGGACGTTTGGGCCATGAGAGCTCCGGGCTTGAGGTCTAGCGCGACTTGTCATCAGCGCTTTCGCGCTGCTGCTTGGCGGCTGGCCACTACCAGCCGATGGCGGACGGTGGCGCGTTGCACGCCACCCGAACCAAGGGGTCTTCTGCAGTCGGGATCAGAAGACACTCAAAAATCGCATCTGGATTGCGATTTTTGGGTGCGCTCTGAAAGCGGCAAAGGCTGGAGGGCCTTTTCAAGCACCTCCAGCCCTGGCGGACAAACTGAATTACTTCAGTTCGACCTTGGCGCCGGCTTCTTCCAGCTTCTTCTTGGCGGCTTCAGCGTCAGCCTTCGACAGGCCTTCCTTGACGGCCTTGGGAGCGGCTTCCACCAGATCCTTGGCTTCCTTCAGGCCCAGGCCGGTGATTTCACGCACGGCCTTGATGGCGCCGACCTTGTTCGAGCCAGCTTCCATCAGCATGACGTTGAATTCGGTCTTCTCTTCAGCGGCCGGGGCGGCAGCGCCACCAGCGGCGGCCGGAGCGGCCATTGCAGCGGCGCTCACGCCGAACTTCTCTTCGATGGCCTTGACCAGGTCGTTGAGTTCCAGGACCGTCATGCTGTCCAGCGCGGTCAGAAATGCGTCTTTATCGAATGCCATTTTGGATTCCTAACAATTGGGATGAAATTTCTAAACTCAAGCTCAGGCGGCTTGGGCTTCGGCCGGTGCGGCCTCTTGTGCTTCGCCGCCGCCGCGCTTTTCCGCCAGTGCCGCGAGAACGCGAGCGGTGCGGGAAATGGGGGACTGCATCAAGCCCAGCAGTTGCGCCAGCAGCACTTCCTTGGAAGGGATGTTGGCCAGCTGCTTCACGCCTTCGACGTCCAGGGCCTTGCCACCGAATGCGCCGCCGCGAATGACCAGCTTGTCGTTGGTCTTGGCGAAGTCAGCCACCACTTTCGCGGCAGCCACGGCGTCTTCGGAGAAGCCATAGATCAGGGGGCCGGTCATCTGGTCGCCGACGACTTCGAAAGCGCTGCCAGCCACGGCACGGCGGGCCAGGGTGTTCTTCAGAACACTCAGGCTCACGCCTTGCGCGCGGGCTTGGTTGCGCAGACGGGTCATGTCAGCCACCGTGATGCCACGGTATTCCGCCATCACGAGCGTTTGAGCTTTTGCGGCGAGGCCGGTCACTTCGGAAATGACCGCTTCTTTCTCACTGCGATTCAGACTCAAGGTCTACTCCTTAAATTGCGCTCTCGGGCCGGAACCCTCGAACGCGCCTCTAGTGCAGCGACCAACTGTTTCGAAATCCAAAAAGATCTCTTCGCAGTGGGCGCCATCTGCGCTGGCCGCCTCTTGACGATTAAGTGCGCCCCGCAACGGGTGCCGCACGCCAGCGGTCTTGGATGGCCCGTCGCGCGTTGCATGCCGCGACGACCCACCACATCACCGCCCCTTGTCAGGTGCGGTGCATTTCTTCAACGACTCAGGCCTGAGCGATCGACTGGGTGTCGACGCGAACGCCCACGCCCATGGTCGAGGACACAGCCACCTTGCGCAGGTACACGCCCTTGCTCGAGGCCGGCTTGGCCTTGACCAGCGCATCGATCAGCGCAGCCAGGTTGCCTTGCAGCTTCTCGGTGTCGAACGAACGACGGCCGATGGTGCCGTGCACGATACCGGCCTTGTCGACGCGGAACTGGACCTGGCCAGCCTTGGCGTTCTTCACGGCGGTTGCCACGTCGGGCGTCACGGTGCCGACCTTGGGGTTCGGCATCAGGCCGCGCGGGCCGAGGATCTGACCCAGGGTACCGACGACGCGCATGGCATCGGGGGCGGCGATCACGACGTCGAAGGGCATGTCGCCCGCCTTGACCATGGCAGCCAGGTCGTCCATGCCGACGATGTCGGCGCCGGCGGCCTTGGCTTCTTCAGCCTTGGCGCCTTGGGCGAACACGGCCACGCGCTTGGTCTTGCCGGTGCCGTTGGGCAGCACGACGGCGCCGCGCACAACCTGGTCGGACTTCTTGGCGTCAATGCCCAGCTGCACAGCCACGTCGATCGATTCGTCGAACTTGGCGGTGGCGGCTTCCTTGACGATGCCCAGGGCGTCAGCCAGGGCGTACAGCTTGGTGCTGTCGACCTTGCCGGCCAGCGCCTTTTGCTTCTTGGTGATCTTGGCCATTTACACGCCCTCCACATTCACGCCCATCGAGCGGGCCGTACCGGCGATGGTGCGAACAGCGGCGTCCATGTCGGCGGCCGTCAGGTCCTTCATCTTGGTCTTGGCGATCTCTTCGAGCTGAGCGCGCGTGATCTTGCCGACCTTGTCGGTGTGAGGACGGGCCGAGCCCTTGTCCAGCTTGATGGCCTTCTTGATCAGCACGCCAGCCGGGGGCGACTTGATGATGAAGGTGAAGCTCTTGTCGGCAAACGCGGTGATGACCACCGGCAGCGCCAGACCCGGCTCGTAGCTCTGCGTTTGCGCGTTGAACGCCTTGCAGAACTCCATGATGTTCAGACCGCGCTGGCCCAGAGCGGGACCAATCGGCGGCGACGGGTTGGCCTTACCAGCTGGCACTTGCAGCTTGATGAAGCCGACGATTTTCTTCGCCATGCTTTACTCCTTGCGGGTTTTAGCGCCGCAGCGTCATGCCGCGGCTCCCCGGGGTTGAGGCTCTTTGCCGACTACGCCGCGCGCCGAGCCGAAAAAGCGCGCGGACAGAATTGATGCCTATCGGCCTCAGGTCTTCTCGACCTGGGCGAACTCGAGTTCGACCGGGGTGGCGCGACCGAAGATCATCACGGACACGCGTACCTTGTTCTTCTCGTAGTTGACTTCCTCGACGGTGCCGTTGAAGTCGGTGAACGGGCCTTCCTTGACGCGCACGAACTCGCCGACGATGAACTCGACCTTGTGGCGCGGCTTCTCGGTGCCCTGCTGCATCTGGCTGACGATGTCCTCCACCTCGCGCTGCGAGATGGGCGCCGGACGGTTCTTGGCGCCACCCACGAAACCGGTCACCTTGTTGGTGTGCTTCACCAGGTGCCAGGTGTCGTCGTCCATGATCATCTCGACCAGCACGTAGCCCGGGAAGAAGCGGCGCTCGGTGGTGCGCTTCTGGCCGTTCTTGATCTCGACCACTTCTTCGGTCGGAACCAGGATGCGGCCGAACTTGTCCTGCATGCCGGCGCGGTTGATGCGCTCCTGGATGTTGCGCTCCACGGCCTTTTCCATGCCCGAGTAGGCATGCACCACGTACCAGCGCAGATCCGGATTTGCCGGAGGCGCCAGCACCGAGGTCGTTTCAACAGCGTCGCTCATTACTTTCTCCAACCCAGGATGAGGTCAAAAAACACCCATTCCAGCGTCTTGTCCGTGAGCCACAGGAAGATCGACATGATGACGACGAAGGCGAACACATAGCCCGTCATCTGGATGGCCTCCTTGCGGGTGGGCCACACAACCTTCTTGACTTCACGCCAGGCGTCACGACCGAACGCCAGCAACTGGCGGCCATGCTCCGAGACGGCAAAAACACCCACCGCCGCAGCCAGGCCGACCAGCAGCGCGATCCACTGCACGACCGCCCCCTGGCGGGACAGCAGATAGAACGCCACGATGGCGCCCACCGCCAACACCACAGCCCCGGCCAGCTTGGCCTTGTCTGCTGTAGTGATCACGGTTTCGATTTGAGTAGTGGCCATCTTGGGCAAATATTCCTGCGGCCTCTTCCGGCCATGATTTCACGCGCCTTCTTTACAGACGCCGAAGCCCGTCACGCGTGACGGGCTTGTTTCGGGGCCACCTTCAGGTGGCAGGGGCAGTAGGAATCGAACCTACAACCTTCGGTTTTGGAGACCGACGCTCTGCCAATTGAGCTATACCCCTCCGGATTCCTGTTTATTCCAGGATCTTGGCCACGACGCCCGAACCCACGGTGCGGCCGCCTTCGCGGATGGCGAAGCGCAGGCCCTCTTCCATGGCGATGGGAGCGATCAGCTTGACGGTGATCGACACGTTGTCGCCGGGCATGACCATTTCCTTGTCCTTGGGCAGCTCGATGGAGCCCGTGACGTCGGTCGTGCGGAAGTAGAACTGCGGACGGTAGTTGTTGAAGAACGGCGTGTGACGGCCACCTTCGTCCTTGGAGAGGACATACACCTCGGCGGTGAAGTGCGTGTGCGGCTTGATCGAACCGGGCTTGCACAGCACCTGGCCGCGCTCGACTTCTTCGCGCTTGGTGCCGCGCAGCAGCACGCCCACGTTGTCGCCGGCCTGGCCCTGGTCCAGCAGCTTGCGGAACATTTCCACGCCCGTGCAGGTGGTCTTCTGGGTGGGGCGGATACCGACGATTTCGATTTCCTCGCCGACCTTGATCACACCGCGCTCGACGGCGCCGGTGACCACCGTGCCGCGGCCGGAGATCGAGAACACGTCTTCCACGGGCATCAGGAAGGTGCCGTCCACCGCGCGCTCAGGCGTGGGGATGTAGCTGTCCAGCGCTTCGGCCAGCTTCATGATGGCGCCTTCGCCCAGCTCGCCCTTGTCGCCTTCCAGCGCCAGCTTGGCCGAGCCGTGGATGATGGGGGTGGCGTCGCCGGGGAATTCGTACTTGTCCAGCAGTTCGCGGACTTCCATTTCCACCAGCTCCAGCAGCTCCTTGTCGTCGACCATGTCGCACTTGTTCAGGAACACGATGATGTAGCCCACACCCACCTGGCGAGCCAGCAGGATGTGCTCGCGGGTCTGGGGCATCGGGCCGTCAGCGGCCGAGCACACCAGGATGGCGCCGTCCATCTGGGCAGCGCCGGTGATCATGTTCTTCACGTAGTCGGCGTGGCCGGGGCAGTCAACGTGCGCGTAGTGGCGGTTGGCCGTCTCGTACTCGACGTGCGCGGTGTTGATGGTGATGCCGCGCGCCTTTTCTTCGGGAGCCGCGTCGATCTGGTCGTAAGCCTTGGCTTCGCCGCCGAACTTGCTCGACAGCACCGTGGCAATCGCCGCCGTCAGCGTCGTCTTGCCATGGTCCACGTGGCCGATCGTGCCCACGTTCACGTGCGGCTTGGTGCGCTCAAACTTTCCTTTTGCCATTTTCTCGACTCCGAAAAAAACTGCGATCTACAACTACAGCGGGCCGGCCGCCTGACCACAAGCCAGCTCGACCCGAGAAATGGTGCCCTTTGCGGGAATCGGACCCGCGACCTCTCCCTTACCAAGGGAGTGCTCTACCACTGAGCCAAAAGGGCAATCAACCTACCAAGCAGCACGCCAGACAACGAACGCCGGAACCTTTGGAGCGGGAGACGGGAATCGAACCCGCGTCATCAGCTTGGAAGGCTGGGGTTCTACCATTGAACTACTCCCGCATCGCGGGCAGCCATCCAATGACCACGCCCATGAAGCCGGGTTCAAGCCCCGAGATTCGTCGCTTCGCTCGTCGCTTTTTGCTGCTTTATGCGTCCTGCAAAAATCCTTTTTTCTTCGCTGGTGGAGAGGGCTGGATTCGAACCAGCGTAGGTATAAACCGGCAGATTTACAGTCTGCTGCCATTAACCACTCGGCCACCTCTCCGGCGAACCTCGAAATATAGCACGTTTCGAGGCGGGCGTCGACATACCCAAGCACCTCATCGGACTTGCGCCTAAGGCACCAGGGCTTCCGGGGCATTGCGCGCCCCAAAAAAATCGACCGCAAGAGCATAACCGCAACCGCACCTCGGGTTTACCCTGTTACGAAAACTATTTTCGTCCGGGCATTAATTGCTCGCACCCGGCTGGCCGTCGCGCCACGCCCGCGCCTGCCCGAAATGGCCGCAGCCGATGAACGGTATCGGCGGCCGCAGCGCGGACAGCGGGGACGGGTGGTTGGCCACCAGGATCTTGTGCCTGCCGGCATCGATCAGGGCGCGCTTGCTCTGCGCATGCGAGCCCCAGAGCATGAACATGACCGGCCGCTCGCCCTGCGCCACATGCCGGATCACCGCATCGGTCAGCACCTCCCAGCCGCGACCGGAATGGCTGGCCGGCTGCCCCTCTTCCACGGTGAGGCAGGTGTTGAGCAGCAGCACCCCGTGCGTCGCCCATTTGACGAGGCTGCCGCCCGGGTCGGGAAAGGGCGGCGGCGGCACGCCGAGGTCACGCTCGAGCTCCTTGAAGATGTTTCGCAGCGACGGCGGCAGCGCGACGCCCGGCGCGACCGAAAACGCCAGCCCCTCGGCCTGCCCGCGCCCGTGATAGGGGTCTTGCCCCAGGATCACGATGCGGATCGAATCCGGTGGCGTGAGTTGCAGCGCCCGCAGCGGCTGCGGCGGAAAGATGACCGCGCCGGCCTCGAGCCGCTGCCGAAGAAACGCCAGCAGCTTCTGGCCGACACTGCTTCCAAAGAACTCGTCGACCAGGGGCTGCCAGCCCGGCGCCACCGGCCACTGGGAAGGATCGGCGCTCTGCAGCTGGGTGGCGCTCATCGGAACAGATCGGCCAATGCCAGGCCTGGCTCTTCGGCGCGCATGAACGCCTCGCCGACCAGGAAGGCATGCACGCCCGCGTCGCGCAGCTTGCGCACGTCCGCACGCGTGCCGATGCCCGATTCGGTCACCAGCAATCGATCCGGCGGCACCTGCGGCATCAAGGCCAGGGTCGTGTCGACCGAGACCTCGAAGGTGCGCAGGTTGCGGTTGTTCACGCCGATGAGCGGGGTCTTGAGCTTGAGCGCCCGCTCCATCTCGGCCTGGTCATGCACTTCCACCAGCACTGCCATGTCCAGGCCCAGCGCGATCGCCTCGAAGTCGCGCATCTGCGCATCGTCCAGGCAGGCGGCGATCAGCAGCACCGCATCGGCACCGATCGCGCGCGCTTCGTAGATCTGGTAGGCGTCGACCATGAAGTCCTTGCGCAGCACCGGCAGCGCGCACGAGGCGCGCGCCTGCTTGAGGTAGTCCACGCCGCCCTGGAAGAACTGCCTGTCGGTCAGCACCGAGAGACAGGCCGCACTCACCTCGCCGTCGCCTTCCGCATAGCTTTGCGCGATGTCGGCAGGAATGAAGTCGGGGCGCAGCACGCCCTTGCTGGGGCTGGCCTTCTTGACCTCGGCGATCACACCGGCCTGGCCGGCCGCGATCTTGGCGCGCAGCGCGCCGACGAAATCGCGCGTAAGCACGCGGCCTTCCGCATCGAAGCGCACGGCCTCGAGCGACACACGCTTCTTTGCCGCAGCCACTTCCTCGTGCTTGACGGCGACGATCTTGTTCAGGATGTCCGACATGCCTCAAGCCCCCTTCGCAGCCGCAGCGTTGCTGAAAGCCGCGAGCTGAGACAGCTTGGCCTTGGCGGCGCCCGCATCGATGGCGGCGCGTGCGCGGTCGATGCCTTGCGCAATCGAATCCACCACGTTGCCCGCGTAGAGCGCCGCACCTGCGTTGAGCAGCACGATGTCGCGTGCCGGGCCGGCCTCGCCATCGAGCACGCCCAGCAGCATGGCCTTCGATTGCTCCGGCGTTTCCACCCGCAGCGACCGGTTGCTGGACATCGCGAAGCCGAAGTCTTCGGGATGCAGCTCGTACTCGCGGATCTCGCCGTTGCGCAGCTCGCCGATCATGGTGGCCGCGCCCAGCGAAATTTCGTCCATGCCGTCGCGGCCATAGACAACCAGCGCATGCTCGGCGCCCAGGCGCTGCAGTGCGCGCACCTGGATGCCCACCAGGTCGGGATGGAACACGCCCATCAGGATGTTGGGTGCGCCCGCCGGGTTGGTCAGCGGCCCCAGGATGTTGAAGATGGTCTTGATGCCCAGCTCCTTGCGCACCGGCGCCACGTTCTTCATGGCCGGATGATGGTTGGGCGCGAACATGAAGCCGATACCGACCTCGGCGATGCTCGCGGCGATCTGCTCGGGCTTGAGGTTGATGTTGACGCCCAGCGACTCCAGCACGTCGGCGCTGCCCGACTTGCTGCTCACGCTGCGTCCGCCGTGCTTGCTGACCTTGGCACCTGCGGCGGCCGCGACGAACATCGAGCAGGTCGAGATGTTGAAGGTGTGCGAGCCGTCGCCGCCGGTGCCCACGATGTCCACCAGGTTGGTGGTGTCGGCCACCGGCACCTTGGTGGCCACTTCGCGCATCACCTGCGCAGCCGCGGTGATCTCGCCGATGGTTTCCTTCTTCACGCGCAGGCCGGTGATGAGCGCGGCCATCATGACGGGCGAGCATTCGCCGCTCATGATCAGCCGCACGATGTGCAGCATCTCGTCGTGGAACACCTCGCGGTGCTCGATGGTGCGCTGGAGCGCTTCTTGAGGGGTGATGGACATGGTTGTCTCCGAGAGATCCGTTCAGTGTCTGGGGGCATCGGCCAGCGCCAGCTGGATGCCGAAGCCGATGAAGATGGCGCCAGCCGCGCGCTCGAGCCAGCGGACGCCGCGGGCCACCAGGCCCACGCGGCGCGCCATCCAGGCAGCCGCCCAGCCCCAGCCGAAGTTGACCCACATGCCGTTGAAGTTGAACAGCAGCCCCAGCAAGAGGAAGGTCAGCGACGGGTGTGGCGCGTCATGCGGAATGAACTGCGGCACGAAGGCCAGAAAGAACAAGGCGACCTTCGGATTGAGCGCGTTGGTCAGGAAGCCCCGGCCGAAGATCGTCCGCAGCGGGGCCAGCTCAGATGCCGCCGATGCAGCGGTCGGCAGGGCAGCCGGCTTGGCCCGCGACAGCAGCATCGATGCGCCCACGTAGACCAGGTAGGCCGCGCCCACCCACTTGAGCACCGTGAAGGCAGTGGCCGACGCTGCCACCAGCGCGCTGACGCCAATGGCTGCGGCGGCGATGTGCACGCAGCATCCGGCCGTGATGCCCAAAGCCGCGACCAGCCCCGCGCGCACGCCGCTGCGAAGTGCATGGTTGACGATGTAGAAGACGTCCGGCCCGGGCGTCAGGTTGAGCAGCAGGCCGGCCGCGATGAAGGCCAGCAAGGCGGGCGTGTCGGGCATGGGGCGGCTTCCTTCAGGCGCGGAAGAACTGGCGGATGGCCGCGATGGCGCGCTCGACGCCCGCTGCGTCCACGTCCAGGTGCGTGACGAAGCGCAGGC
Organism: Variovorax soli NBRC 106424; assembly: GCF_001591385.1. Taxonomy (GTDB): domain Bacteria; phylum Pseudomonadota; class Gammaproteobacteria; order Burkholderiales; family Burkholderiaceae_C; genus Variovorax; species Variovorax soli. The sequence goes on along the minus strand of NZ_BCUU01000071.1, from coordinate 9,699 downwards.
GATAGAGGCCCGTGGCCAGGATGTCCTGCGACTTCAGGTGCGCCAGCAGCTCGTTCATGCGCGGCTTGGCTTCGTCGCTCAGGTCGACGAAGACGATGTTGCTGTGCGGCGGCTCCACCGCGAGGCCCGGAACGCCTTCCAGGCCTTCGGCCAGGCGGCGCGCCAGCGCATGGTCCTGCGCCAGGCGGTCGACGTGGTGGTCGAGCGCGTACGAGGCTGCGGCCGCCAGCAATCCGGCCTGGCGCATGCCGCCGCCCGCCATCTTGCGGATGCGATGGGCCCGGGCGATGAACTCGCGCGAGCCGCACAGGGCCGAACCTACGGGCGCCCCCAGCCCCTTGCTGAAACACACCGAGACGCTGTCGAAGCATTGCGCGATGCGGCGTGCCTCGTCGCGCACCGCATGGCCCGTCTGCGCCGATTGCGCCACGGCCGCATTGAAAAGCCGCGCGCCGTCCAGGTGCCGCTGCAGTCCCTTCGCCCTGGCCAGCGCTGTCGCCGCATGCACGAAGTCGAAGGGCAGCAGCTTGCCGCCCAGCGTGTTCTCGAGCGCCAGCACGCGGGTGCGCGCGAAATGCGCGTCGTCGGGCTTGATGGCGCCCTCGACGTCGGACAGCTTGAAGGTGCCGTCGGGCTGATGCTCCAGCGGCTGCGGCTGCACGCTGCCGAACACCGCGGCACCGCCGCCTTCCCAGCGGTAGCAGTGCGCCTGCTGGCCCACGATGTACTCGTCGCCGCGCCCGCAGTGCGAGAGGATGGCGCACAGGTTGCTCTGCGTTCCGGTGGGCACGAACAGCGCCGCCTCGAAGCCGAGCAGGCCGGCGATCTTTTCCTGCAGTGCGTTGACGCTCGGGTCGGTGCCAAACACATCGTCGCCCAACGGCGCCGCCATCATGGCGGCCCGCATCGCGGCCGTGGGTTGCGTCACCGTGTCGCTTCGCAAATCGACCGCTTGGGCTGTGGTCATCGAATTGACTCCTACGACAGGAAGTTCTTCAGCATGGCATGGCCATGCTCGGTCAGGATGGACTCGGGATGGAACTGCACGCCCTCGATGCGCACGTCGTGCGCAAAGCCGGTGTGGCGCACGCCCATGATCTCGCCGTCGTCGGTCCAGGCGGTCACGGCCAGTTCCTTCGGGCAGGTGGCGCGCTCGATGGAAAGCGAGTGGTATCGGTTGACGGTGAAGCGCTCCGGCAGGCCGGCGAACACGCCTTCGCGCGTGGTGCTGATCTCGCTGGTCTTGCCGTGCATGAGCTGCTGCGCCCGCACGATCTTGCCGCCGAAGGCCGCGCCGATGGACTGGTGCCCCAGGCACACGCCCAGGATGGGAAGCTTGCCGGCGAATTCCTGGATGGCGGCCACCGACACGCCCGCCTCCGCCGGCGAACACGGCCCGGGCGAAATCACCAGCCGCGTCACGCCGCCCTCGATCAGCGCGGCAATGCCGGCCAGGTCGATCTCATCGTTGCGATGCACCTGCACATCCGCCCCCAGTTCGCCGAAGTACTGCACCAGGTTGTAGGTGAAGGAGTCGTAGTTGTCGATCATCAGAAGCTTGGTCATCACGATCACTCCAGCCCTTCTTCCACCAACTCCGCCGCGCGCAGCAGCGCACGGGCCTTGGCCTCGGTTTCCTTCCATTCCAGCTCGGGCACCGAATCGGCCACCACGCCGGCCGCGGCCTGCACATGCAGCATCTGGTCCTTCACGATGCCGGTGCGGATGGCGATGGCCACGTCCATGTCGCCGGCATAGCTGATGTAGCCGCAGGCGCCGCCATAGAGGCCGCGCTTGGTGGGTTCGAGCTGGTCGATCAGTTCCATGGCGTGCACCTTGGGCGCGCCGGTGAGCGTGCCGGCCGGGAAGGTGGCCTTGAGCACGTCGATGGCGGTCATGCCGTCCTTGAGCGTGCCTTCCACATTGCTCACGATGTGCATCACGTGGCTGTAGCGTTCCACGGCGAAGGCCTCGGTCACTTTCACGGTGCCGGTCTTGGCGATGCGGCCGATGTCGTTGCGCGCCAGGTCGATGAGCATGACGTGTTCGGCGCGCTCCTTGGGGTCGTTCACCAGTTCCACCTCGGCCGCCTTGTCCAGCTCAATCGAGGCGCCGCGCGGGCGCGTGCCGGCCAGCGGCCGGATGGTGATCTTCTGCTCGAAACCTGGCGCCCCCACGCTCCCCGCTGCGCGAGGTTCGCTGCCCCCCAAGGGGGCGCTCGCGCCTTGGGACGGCCCGGCAGCGCTCGGGCCCATGTTCTCCTGCCGCACCAGAATCTCGGGCGACGCCCCCACCACATGGAAGTCGCCCAGGTTGTAGTAGTACATGTAGGGGCTGGGGTTGAGCGAACGCAGTGCGCGGTACAGCGACAGCGGCGACTCGGTGTAGCGCTTGCTGATGCGCTGCCCCACCTGCACCTGCATGAAGTCGCCCGCGGCGATCAGCTCCTTGGCGCGTTCGACGGCGGCGAGGTAGTCGGCCTTGGCAAAGCTGCGCTCGGCGGGATAGGCCTGCGACGCCTTGACGACCGGCGCGCTCACCGAATACTTGAGCTGCTCGCGCAAGCCGCGCAGCCGCCGCTTGGCGTTGGCATAGGCCTCGGGCTGCGAGGGGTCGGCATACACGATGAGGTAGAGCTTGCCCGAGAGGTTGTCGATGACGGCCAGTTCCTCGCACTGCAGCAGCAGGATGTCGGGGCAGCCCAGCGCATCGGGCGGGCAGCTTTTCTCGAGCTTCTTCTCGATGTAGCGCACCGTGTCGTAGCCGAAGTAGCCGGCCAGGCCCCCGCAAAAGCGCGGCAGGCCCGGACGCAGCGCCACCTTGAAGCGCTTCTGGTAGTCGGCAACAAAGTCCAGTGGATTGCCGCGCGCGCTCTCCACCACCTTCCCGTCGGTCACCACTTCGGTGACGGCGTCTTCGCCGAAGCCGCTGGCACGCAGCAGCGTGCGGGCCGGCAGGCCGATGAAGCTGTAGCGCCCGAAGCGCTCGCCGCCCACCACGGATTCGAGCAGGAAGCTGTGCTTGCCGCCCTCCTTGGTGTGGGCCAGCTTGAGATAGAGGGAAAGCGGGGTTTCGAGGTCGGCAAAGGCCTCGACCATCAGCGGGATGCGGTTGTAGCCCTGGGCGCTGAGGCTCTTGAATTCGAGTTCGGTGATCACGGGGAGGTTCTCCATGGGCCGCACGGCACGACGAGGCACGGGCGGCGAATCATTCACGAAACTGGCCGATGTCCTACCGAACGACATGGGCCACGGGCGCGCGGCAACGGCGCCGCGCAGGTCAAACAGGCAACGACTTTGGCGTACGCCAGGGCCAGGCTCCCCGGCCTTGACCTGTCTGGATGACGTGATGAATGAACATGGAAAGGCAGAGTTTATACGAGTGGCACAGGCGGCACAAATTGATACATTGGCATGCGCGAAATTGATTGGAGCAAGAAGATGAGTCGTCTCACGCGCTGGATTGCCATCGGCGCACTGGCCGCAGCCCTGGGAGCGGCCCATGCCGCGCCGATCGACCTGGCCGGCGTGCGGATCGATGACGCCGTCGAACTGGGCGGAAGCAAGCTGCAGCTCAACGGTGCAGGCATTCGCTACAAGACCATCCTCAAGGTCTATACGGCCAGCCTCTACCTGGGCAAGAAGGCGTCCACCGTCGATGAGGTGCTGGCCGCGCCCGGCACCAAGCGCATGTCCATCACCATGCTGCGCGACATCGACGCCAATGAGCTGGGCAAGGGCCTGACCCGCGGCCTGGAGGACAACTCGCCCAGGAACGAGATGGCGCAACTCATTCCCGGACTGCTTCGCATGAGCCAGATGTTCTCCGAACAGAAGAACCTGAGGGCCGGCGACAGCTTCACCATCGACTGGGTGCCGAACAAGGGCACCGTCATCAGCGTCAAGGGCGTGCCCCAGGGCGAGCCGATCAAGGAGCAGGCCTTCTTCAATGCGCTGATGCGCATCTGGCTGGGCCCGTCGCCCGCCGACTACAAGCTCAAGGACGCCCTGCTGGGCATCTCCTCGACCTGAAGGCCCGCTCAGGCGGCCCGTCGCAGCGCCGCCAGCTGTTCCAGCGAATCGATCACGCCGTCGGCATCGACGCCGTGCACCGGTTCGCCGTGGTTGTAGCCGTAGCTCACCAGCACCACCGGGCACTGCGCGGCGCGCGCCGCACGGGCGTCGTTGCTCGAGTCGCCGATCATCAGCGTGCGCCCGGGCCGGCTGCCCAATGCCTCGCAAGTCTTGAGCAGGGGCAGCGGATCGGGCTTCTTGCGCTCGAACGCATCGCCGCCGAAGACGATGTCGAAATAGCCGTCCAGCCCCTTGGCCGCCAGCAGGGGCTTGGCGAAGTCGCCGGGCTTGTTGGTCAGGCACGCCAGGCGAAGGCCTCGCGCGCGCAGGGCCCGCAGACCTTCGACCACACCCGGGTACACATGCGAGTGCCGGCCGTTGATGGCCAGGTAGTGACGCGAGTAGCTCTGCCAGGCCGCGCCGTACAGATCGGCATCCGCCTCGCGGCCGCCCCGCACATGGCGCAGCACCGAATGGATCAGGTGCTCCGAGCCCTTGCCCACCATCGAGGCCACGGCCGCCGGCGCCACGTGCGGCAGACCCAGTTCGTCCAGCATGAGGTTCAGTGCCACGGCGAAGTCGCCCAGGGTGTCGACCAGGGTGCCGTCCAGGTCCACCATCGCGGCGTCAAGCGTGTTCTGGTCCAAGCGAATAGAGTTCACAACAGTTCAATAGAGTTCGAGAAAAACAGAGCTCGCCGGATCGTTCGAGCTAAATTGAGTTCGAAAAGCTTACCAAGGTAATTCAGCACCTCAAGGCTATTTGTAGGCGCGGCCGCGGTGCTGCGTGAAGTCCTGCGCCCAGGGCGCGTGCTGGGCGATCACATGACCTTGACCCGAGTAGGCTGCATCGCCCCACACGGCCGTCTCCCTGCCATGCAAGAGTTGAGGCAGCACTTTGCCATCGTGCACGTTTCCCGAGGTGGCCACCACCCGGTGAATGAGCTTGTGTCGCGCATCCACGGCCACATGCGCCTTCATGCCGAAATACCACTGGTTGCCCTTCTTGGACTGCATCATCTCGGGGTCGCGCGCGCCCGAGGCATTGCGGGTGGAACTGGGCGCAGCGATGAGCGTGGCGTCCACTATGGTCCCGGTGCTCAGCCGGAAGCCCTGCGCCTGCAGGTGCTGGCCCACCTGCTCGAAGATCTGGCGGCCCAACTCGTGGCGCTCCAGCAGATGGCGGAACTTGCACACCGTGGTCTCGTCGGGCGCGCGCTCATGGCCCAGGTCGATGCCCACGAACTCGCGCATGGAACTGGACTCGTACAGCGCCTCCTCCACGGCCGGATCGCTCAGGTTGAACCAGTGTTGAAGAAAATGGATGCGCAGCATGCGCTCCAGGCCCACCGGGTGGCGCCCACGCCCGGCCTTGGGGTAATGCGGCTCGACCAGCGCACACAACTGCGACCACGGCACCACCCGATCCATCTCGCCCAGAAATGCCGCCCGTTTGGTGGTCTTGCTGTACCGATCGAAACCCCCGCGAGCCAAGCTGATCTGCTTCATCCGCCGTCTCCTGTTGCCTGCGATGACAACGCAGCATCTCAGGCGACGGTGGACTTGATCAGAGTCTCCCTAGTGCCGCGTATCGTGGCAGCCCAGCGTTCGAGACGAGTTTTTCAACAGAATTGGCCAGCAGCAGTCCTTCAGAGGCCCGTTTCGAATGACGGATATCAGACTTGTGAGCAGCCGTTGCAATCGCAGTCCGTCGGGGGCTTGAAGCTGAGCAAGCGGGCCCTGGCAATGGTCACCTATCGCCTAAATGGTGAAGTGCTCCATCTGGAGCGGCTGTGCAAAATACGGCGAGATGATGGATCGCCACTCGGCGAAGGTGGCACACGAAGCCGTCGCGGCCGGGGAAGACGTCGCGGCAGAATTCCGTTGATGCCCCGAGAAGAACCCGAATCTCCGCGCCGCCCCATTCGTCCGAGCTAGTCCGGCGTGCTGAGCTTGTTGACCGCACTCGTTGCCGTGGACACCGTCACCCTTCACGTCGTCGGAGTGGCCTCGCACCGGGCGTACCTGCAGTACTGGGGCATCGATGCGGGCGTCTTTCCTAGGTCCACCGATTTGGTGTTGATCAACGGCTACTACGGGCTGGTGAATCAGTCGGCTCTCGCCTTCCTCGGGATACTTGCCAACTTAGAGTGATGGCCGCTGCCGCCGTCGGGGTGGCTCTCTATCTTTTTATCCTGCTGTCCCGTGGGATGCCGGTTCCGGCGCCGTGGCGAAGTGGCTGGCTGGGCGCGCAGCCTGGGTGCAGCGCCTCGCGCGGTGCTTGGCTGGCGCTGCGTATCGGACGCGTCCCATTCAATTTGGCTGGGAGCCTACCTACGATATGAGCAATCACATATTGCATATCGAACAATGTCCCGAGTCGCAGCTATTTCTCATTCTCTCCTCGCAGACCTTCTCAAACGCACTAGGGAAAAACTACGCAAGCGGCGACGCGTAACGCCCCCTGTAGAAATTGAGCGTAAGGTGGCGGGGGTTCCTGAAACATTTAGCCGAGCGCAGGCTCAATGGGCATTGGCGCTGCAGCGCCTGCATGCCGTTGACTCTGATCGTGCGATCCAGCTGCTCTATGAGCTTTCGCCGTTGGGTTGCTCGGCCGCACAAACGGCCTGCCTTGAGGAGATGCTGCAGCATAGCGTCAGGGACTTTCGCATGACGCTTGCCGATGCAATGGAGGAGTGCGACCTTCGAGACCGGCTGCTGCTGGGGTGTACTGACGCGCATGAACCCAGAGGTGTGGATTGCCGCCCCGCGGTCCGTGAGTCGCTCGGCAACATGGAGCACGACAGGACGCATCCGATTGCTTCAACAGGCACGACCTGAGGCTTCTCCACGACAGAACGCAGCCACATGAAGCACATCGCCCAATTTTCGTACTCTTCATATGGATCGCGGGCACGTGCCCTCTGGACAATTGATTGATATGAAGCCTCTTCAACCTATCGTTCTGGTACTGCTCAGCCTCTCCTTTGTTTGCTTTGCATCGGCGCAGTTCATTGTGCACTCGAAAGTCAAGGACACCACCGTCGACGAGGTGCTCAGGAATGGCGCGGAAGACCAATCTGTCCAACTGCTAGGCAACCTGTCGAGAAAATTGGGACGCGAAAGATACGAGTTCTCCGACGGCACCGGCTCTATCCATGTTGAGATTGACGACGAGATCTTTCCCGCGGAGCCGATCAGCGAGAGAACTAGAGTACAGATCCGCGGGGAAGTCGAGAAAGAGGCTCTCACCTCTGTTGTTGAGATCGATGTAAAGACCGTCCAACGAGTCGACTGATCCGGCCAGTCCTCAACGAGTCGTAGTTGACACTCGACTCGATCATTCTTTACACGTTGAGGACCGAAGACTTCTTGAGCAGCGCGCGCCGCGTTTATGACTGGATGCGTATAACCCTACAGAGGCGGACGCTCAGCGTAGCTTTTACTTCGTTCAACCGGGACTTGAAGGAAGCCTAGCAGTTCTCGCGCGGGAACTCGTTGCTGCCAAGCGAAAAGCGTCGATTGAACGGCGAGCATGACGTACCAGGCTGCTGGCCACAACTGCGCAAGCACCGTTTGTGCGTCACGCAGGTCCATGCGCGCCACGTTTTGAACGTGTTCACGAAGCTCTCGGCCATGCCGTTGCTCTGAGGACTGCACACCGGGGTGTTGATGGGCTGCAAGCCCAGCGAGCGTGCCAGCGCCCGCGTGTCCGCCGCGATGTAGGCCCCGTCGTTGTCGCGCAGGAACTCCAGACGGTGGCCCGCGGGGATCGCGTCCACCGCCCCGAAGCGCCGTTCCACTGCTTCAATGAGCATCTCGCGCACCGGCTCACCCGGAAGTCCCTTGCCTTCCCAGGCACGCCAGGCCATCACCTCGCGGTCGCAGCAGTCCTTGGCGAAGGTGGTCGTCACTGTCTGGCCCGAATCGCATTTGATTTCCAGGCCGTCGGAGCACCAGCGCACGTCGCTGCTCGTCACGGACACCGTGCCCTCATGCGTGCGGGCCGACTGGTGTCGCCGCGGCGCCTTGGGCAATAGCAAGCCCGCCTGCGCCATCACGCGATACACCCGCTTGGGATTGACCCGGGCCTCGCCTGCTGCCGTGCGATGGCGGTTCACCAAGGCGCATGCGCGTCGGTAGCCATAGCTTGGCAACTCCGCAATCTCGTGGCGCAACTCAGCCAGCAGGCTGGCATCGCACTTGGGTGTGCGATGCGTTCGACCATCCGTCCAGTCGTCGCCGCGTCCCAGCAACTCACGCACATGCGAGCGCGCCAGCCCCATCGTCCGGCAGACCGTCTTCACTGGTCTTCCCCGGGCAACAAGGGCGAGCGCGCAATCCACTTTTTTTCCGCGGCGTACTCCACGGCTTCCTTGAGGATTTCGTTCTCCAAGGTCTTCTTGCCGAGCACGCGCTGCAGCTTGGCGATTTCTGCGCGGGCCGCCGCCAGCTCGGATGCCGGAACCACTGCTTCACCCGCGGACACAGCGGTCAAGGCCCCTTGCCGCTCGAGCTTTCTCCACTGGAACAGCAAGCTGCCCGCGACACCTTCTTGCCGCGCAACGAGCGACACGCTCATGCCTGGCTCATAGGTGCGCCGCACCAGCGCTGCTTTCTCGGGGAGGGACCAGCGCCTGCGGCGCTGGTCTTTCAAAATCACCTCCACCGACTCCGTATGCCCAGTCGTATTCATAGTCCTATTCCTATCTCAAAGATAAGCGATAGGACGGGGCCGGGGAATCAGGGGGCTATCTCAACGCCATCGTCACTATTTCCCATTCGCAAAGCTGCAGCACACAACAAGGTCGCCACAGCTGTACGGCGCGTCATCGATCATGACGGCCACGTGCGAATGGGCCGCCTGGCATTTCCCGGCCATGAAAGTCGCGAGCCATAGCTGGTGAAGCCACCCTCGGGACAAACAGAAAGAATCTTAGAACGTGTCCTATGGATTTCTCGCCGACCTGAGCGCAAAGTACCCGTCAGGGGAGCATCTACAAAGGATGCTGACCCTGCGCCGGGGCAACTTCACTTTTAACCGCCCCCCTCTCGACCCGGCGGCTTTAAGCCGTCCCCTTCACCGGGGACGGCTCCTTTTTGTTTAGCGCTTCCACGGCTCTTACAACGCCTGCCATTGCGTGGCCCATGACGCGAGACTCAGCAGCCGGCGCTGACCACCACCCTAGACCGCCCTCCCCAGCTCTTGCGACTCGTGCAGCTGCGGGCGGCCCTGCGCCGCCAACTGCCATGACAACATGACAACGCCGTGGCCGAGAGCTTCTTCCAACTTCTCAAGCGAGGGAGCGAATCCGTCGCCAGATCTACCCGACCCGTGATCAAGCGAGAGCCGACGTCTTCAATTTCATCGAGATGTTCTACAACCCAAAGCGGCGCCACAACATCGCCAACGACCTATCGCCTGTAGAGTTCGAACGCCGCCATTTCCAACTTTCCAACGGCTCAAAAGTGTCGAGAGAATCCGGGGCAATTCAAGGCGATGCTTCGGGCACACCGAACTCTCCACGACGCAGATCTACACGTATGTGGGGATGGGGCTACTGTCACGGCTGCCGACACAGCTCAACTGCCGTGCCGCATCGCTGGCCATCAGGCCATCAGCGCTC
>NZ_BCUU01000070.1 GCF_001591385.1 Variovorax soli NBRC 106424 | reverse complement strand
GACCTGAGCGCCAGCCTGGCCGAGAGCGCGCTGGCCGCCGACACCGACTACACGCCCACGCAGCAGGCCGCGGCCTTGCTGGAGCATGCCTGGCAGCTCGCCGGGGCCAGCCGCTGGGCCGATTTCGAGCGCTGCCGCGCGGTGCTGCTGACCCTGCTGCCGCGGCTGGCGCCGATGGACCGGCGCTTCTTCCAGCGCGAAATCGAGGGTGCCGGCGCGCCGGCCCCGCACTAGACTCCAGAAAGAGGAGCAGACGCACCTTGACCGAGATCGAATTCAAGTTCGAGATTCCCGCGCATCGCCTGGCCGGGCTGCAGAAGGACCTGGCGCGCGCCCAGACCGTGCGCACCCACCTGCAGGCACGCTACTTCGACACCGCCGACGGCCGCCTGGCGAAGAACAATGCCGCGCTGCGCCTGCGCAAGGAAGGCCGGCGCTGGGTGCAGACCGCCAAGGCGCTGGGCGACGGGCCGCTGCACCGGCTGGAGCACAACGCCGACCTCGGCGTGCCGCGCGCCGGCGCGCCGGTGGCGGTCGACCTGCAGCGGCACGACGGCACGCCGGTGGGCGATGTGCTGGCGCGCGTGCTGGAAGACGAACCGCTGGTCGAGACCTTTGCGACCGACATCTGGCGCAGCACGCGCCGCGCCCGCCTGGGCCGCAGCATCGTCGAACTGGCACTGGACACGGGCCGCGTCATCGCGCCGGCATCGGACGGCAAACCCGAGCGCGTGGCCGTGGTGCGCGAACTGGAGATCGAACTGGTCAGCGGCAGCGTCGCCGACCTGGTGGAACTGGCGCAGCGCTGGTCGCAGCGGCACGGCCTGTGGTTCAGCACCGTGAGCAAGGCCGAGCGCGGCGAGCGCCTGCGCGTGGCGCAGCAGCAGGAGAACCAAGGCTCTTCGCAAGAGGAAGAGGCTCGCGCCGTCAAGGCCACGCCGCCGCGCCTGCGCGATGCGGAGGGCGGCAAGGTAAGCGGTGCCGAGCTGCAGCGCGCCGTGGTGGCGGCCTGCCTGGCGCAGATCCTGCCCAATGCCACCGAGATCGCGGCCGGCGCCACTGCGCCCGAGCTGGTCCACCAGCTGCGCGTGGGCATCCGCCGCCTGCGCAGCGCGCTGCGCGAGCTGGAGTCCGTGGCGCCGGGCCGCTTCGACACCGCCGCCTGGGAGCCGGTGCTGGTCGAATCCTTCCGCGCGCTGGGGGCGCAGCGCGACCGCGATGTGCTGCAGGCCCGGCTGCAGCCGCGCCTGCAGGCGGCCGGGGCGCCGCCGATCGAGCTGCCGCAGGCGGCCGATGCGCAACAGGTCTCCAGCCCGGGCGAGCTGGTGCGCGGTGCCGCCTTCCAGAAGGTGCTGGTGGCGCTGATCGGCTTCGCAGCGCCGCCCGACGACCACGCCGCAGAACCCGCCGACAAGGACGAGGCCACTGCGGTGCGCAAGGCGGTGGCGCAGCGGCTGGACAAGCTGCATCGCCAGCTGCGCAAGGCCGGAAGGCGCTTCGAGCAGTTGCCGCCCGACCAGCAGCACCGCGCGCGCAAGCGCCTGAAGCGCCTGCGCTACCTGGCCGAATTCGTCGCGCCCCTGTTCGACAAGGACAAGGCGCACCGCTATGTGGAGCACCTGCTGCCGGCGCAGGACACGCTGGGCGACTACAACGACGATGTGGTGGCCATCGACGTCTACCGTGCCGCCGCCGAGCAGGCCCCGCGTGCCTGGTTCGCCGTGGGCTGGCTCGCGGCGCAGCGGCCGGCCAGCGCCCACGCGTGCGCGAAGGCGCTGTGCGCCCTGGGCGACGCGCGAAAGTTCTGGAAGTAGCCGGCGCCCTGCCGCAAGGAAGCGGCCGCCGTCGAAGCGGTCAGAATGCTGCCGATGCAATCCGCCCCTCCTGATCTCTTCGACGAGGCCTACTACCAGCGCTTCTACTACGACAAGAAGACCAGCGTGGTCGACCCGATGCATGTCGAGCGCCTCGGCGCGTTCGTGTGCGCCTACCTGCAATACCTGCGCGTGCCGGTGGCGCGCGTGCTCGACCTGGGCTGCGGCATCGGCCTGTGGAAGGAAATCGTCGCGCGGCACTTTCCGCAGGCCAGCTTCCACGGCGTGGAGTTCAGCGAGTACCTGTGCGGCCGCTTCGGCTGGGAGCGCGGCTCGGTGGTCGACTACCAGGCCCGCGAGCCCTTCGACTTCGTGGTCTGCCAGGGCGTGCTGCCGTACCTGAACCCGGCCGACCTGAAGCGCGCGCTGAACAACCTCGGCCGCCTGAGCCGGGGCGCGCTGTACGTCGAAGCCGTGACGCGCGAGGACTACGAGCGCGACGTGATCGACGAGGACCTGACCGACGCGCGCATCTTCCGGCACCGCGCGCAGGTCTACCGGCAGGGCCTGCTGCGGCATTTCCACGAGATCGGCGGCGGCGTGTGGCTGAGCCGGGAGGCCGAGGTGCCGCTCTTCTCGCTGGAACACGCGCCGGAGTGAGGGGCATGGCCCCGCGGCCGCGGGGCAGGGGGCGCCGCTGCTAGAGTGCAGCGATGACCCAGCGAGAGCTGTCGTCGCAGCCGCGCGGCGCGAACACGCTTGTCGACCAGAACCGTCGCTTCTATGACGCGCTGTGGTCGGAGGCCCGGTTGATCGAGCCCCAACGCTTCAACACCTGGCCGCTGGTGCAGTCCCTCTTGCCCGAAGCGGGTCGGCGCCTGGAAGTGGGACCCGGTCTGCGGCCCCGCCTGCCCATCGAGGGAACGCATTTCGCGGACATCAGCGCGCCCGCGCTGTCGGTGCTGACCGAGCATGGCGGGCAGACCACGCTGGCCGAGGTGACGCGGCTGCCCTTTGCCGACGCCACCTTCGACCTCGTCTGCGCGCTGGACATCGTCGAGCATGTGGACGACGGGGACGGCGCGCTGGCGGAACTGGTGCGCGTTGCCAGGCCGGGCGCGGTGCTGCTGATGTCGACGCCGCTGCACCCGTCGCGCTGGACCGCGTTCGACGACTTCGTCGGCCACAAGCGGCGCTACCAGCCCGCCCACCTGCTGGCCTTGCTGGCACGGAACGCACTGGCTGTGGAGCGCAGTGCGGTGTTCGGCATGAAGCCGCAGTCGTCGCGGCTGGTCGACCTCGGCATGTGGTGGCTCACGCACCACCGCGAGCTGGCCATGAGCACCTACAACCGGTCCCTCATGCCGCTCGGGCTGCGGTTCCAGAAGGCGCTGCAGCTGGAGCCCGGGCTCATCGCGATGGACGAGGTGGACGAGATCCTGCTGGTGTGCCGCAAGGGGCGGGCCGCCGCGCTCAGCGCCGCCGGCGCGCCGCCACGGCCTTCGCCAGCTTCTGCAGCACCGGCACCGTCTGCGTGAAGCCGATGCAGGCATCGGTGATCGAGACGCCGTGCTTCAGCGGCACGCCGGCCACCAGGTCCTGCCGGCCTTCCTCCAGGTGGCTCTCGATCATCACGCCGGTGATGCGGCGCTCGCCCCCGGCAATCTGCGCGGCCACGTCCTCGGCCACCACGATCTGCCGCTGGTGCTGCTTGCTGCTGTTGCCGTGCGACACGTCGATCATCACCTGCTCGCGCAAGCCGTTGGCGGCCAGCTGTTCGCAGCTCGCCGCCACGTCCTGGGCGGAATGGTTGGGCGCCTTGCCGCCGCGCAGGATCACGTGGCAGTCGGCATTGCCGCGCGTCTCGAAGATGGCGGCCATGCCCATCTTGGTCATGCCCATGAAGGCGTGCGGCGCACGGGCGGCCAGGATGGCGTCGGCCGCCACCTTGATGCTGCCGTCGGTGCCGTTCTTGAAGCCCACCGGGCAGCTCAGGCCCGAGGCCAGCTGGCGGTGGCTCTGGCTTTCGGTGGTGCGCGCGCCGATGGCGCCCCAGGCGATCAGGTCGGCGATGAACTGCGGGCTCAGCAGGTCCAGGAACTCGGTGCCGGTGGGCAGGCCCAGCTGGGTGAGCTCCAGCAGCAGGCGGCGCGCCCGCTCCAGCCCTTCGTTGATGGCGAAGCTGCCGTCCAGGTGCGGGTCGTTGATGTAGCCCTTCCAGCCCACGGTGGTGCGCGGCTTCTCGAAGTAGGCGCGCATCACGATCAGCAGGTCGTCACTCAATGCGTCGGCCTGGGCCTTCAGCCGGTGCGCATAGTCCAGCGCCTGGTCGTGGTCATGGATGGAGCAGGGGCCCACCACCACCACCAGCCGGTCGTCGCGCCCATGCAGCACGTCGGCAATGGCGCGGCGGCTCTGTTCCACCAGCGCCAGGGTGCTGCTGCCCACCGCAACGCGCTCCTGCAGCAGGGCCGGGGTGATGAGCGGGCGCACGGCGCCGATGCGCACGTCGTCGATGCGGGTGGTGTCCAGGGTGCTGTCGCGAGAGCCGACTTCGGCGTCGTGGAAGGGGTTGTCGATCTGGGTCATGGGAGCGCTCGTGGGTGGGAAGTTGCCTGCCATTGTCGCAAGCAGCCGATGGTCGGCCGGGGCTTGCCTTTCTGCCACGGCGCTTTCACAGTGGCAGCCCGATGCACTGGCATAGTGCGCACTGGATTTTGATATCCGAATAACCAAGGAAGGAGCCATAAAAATGTCAACCAAGGCAACAGGGGCGGGGCGGGCGAGCGAGCGCCTCGAGGAAGTTCTGAAAATCATCCAGGCCAAGGTGGCCGATGCCGCGTCGGCCGGCCAACTCTCGGCCTTCGTGCGCGAGTATTTCGGGCAGGTCGACCCCGAAGACCTGGCCGAGCGCCAGGCGGCCGACCTGTACGGCGCCGCCATGTCTCACTGGAGTTACGCGCGCCGGCGCGAGCCGGGGCAGGCCAAGGTGCGGGTGTTCAACCCCAGCATTGCCGAGCACGGCTGGCAGTCCACCCACACCATCATCGAGATCGTCAACGACGACATGCCTTTCCTGGTCGATTCGGTGACCATGGAGGTCAATCGCCACGGCCTGACGCTGCACCTGATCATCCACCCGCTGATCGGCGTGAAGCGCGATGCCCAGGGGCAGCTGACCGACGTGGGCGCCGGCGACTCGCAGCGCGAATCCTTCATCCACGTGGAGGTCGACCGCGTGGCCGACCCCAAGCAGCTCGAAGCGCTCACGGCAGACCTGGCGCGCGTGCTGGGCGACGTGCGCGCGGCCGTGGCCGACTGGCACAAGATGCAGCAGCGCGTGCTGGACATCGTCGGCCAGCTGGAAAAGCAGGCGCCGCCCATTCCGTCGGAAGAGCTGTCGGAAGACCTGGCCTTTTTGCGCTGGCTGGCGGACGGCCACTTCACCTTCCTGGGCCACCGCAGCCACGACCTGGTGGCGCAGGGCAGCGACGACACCCTGCGCACCGTGCCCGGCTCCGGCCTGGGCATCCTGCGCGAATCGGCCAAGGACCCGGGCGTGGCCTTTGCCGCCCTGCCGCCCAGGGTGCGCGCGCTGGCGCGGCTGCCGCAGCTGCTGGTGATCACCAAGTCCACCTCGCGCTCCACCGTGCACCGGCCGGGCTACCTGGACTACATCGGCATCAAGCGCTTCGACGCGGCCGGGCAGGTGGTGGGCGAAGACCGCTTCCTGGGCCTGTTCACCCACACGGCCTACAGCGCCAGCCCGGTCGACATTCCGCTCTTGCGCAAGAAGGTGGCCGACGTGCTGCTGCGCGCCGGGCTGCCGCCGGCCAGCCACTCGGGCAAGGCGCTGGTGAACATCCTCGACACCTATCCGCGCGACGAGCTGTTCCAGACCGGCGGCGACGAGCTGCTGGCCACCGCAGTGGGCGTGCTGCACCTGGAGGAGCGTCAGCGCTTTCGCCTGTTCGTGCGCAGCGAGCCCTACGAGCGCTTCGTGGTGTGCATGATCTACGCGCCGCGCGAGAACTACACCACCGAGCTGCGCCAGAAGTGGCAGGCCATTCTCGAGAAGGCCTTCAACGGCCAGGGCTCCGAGTTCAACGTGCATTTGTCCGAATCGATGCTGGCGCGCATCCAGATCACGGTGCGCACCAAGCCCGGCGAGATTCCGCCTTACGACGTGCGCGAGCTGGAGCAGCGCCTGAAGGACGCTGCGCGCCGCTGGGAAGACGACCTGAAGGCCGCGCTGATCGAATCGGCTGGCGAGGCCCGCGGCAACGCGCTGCTGCGCAAGTACGCCGGCGCCTTTCCGGCCGGCTATCGGGATGAATTCGCCGCGCGCGCGGCGGTGCACGACATCGAGCTGGTCGAGCAGCTCAGCGACACCAACCCGCTGGGCATGAACCTGTACAAGCCGCTGGAGGCGGCACCCGGCACCCTGCGCTTCAAGCTGGTGGTGCGCGGCGCGCCGCTGGTGCTGTCCACCAGCCTGCCGATGATGGAGCACCTGGGCATGCGGGTGCTGGACGAGCATCCGCACCGCATCGGCACGCAGGGCGGCAGCGTGGTGTGGGTGCACGACTTCGGCCTGGCCAGTGCCCTGGGCGAAACCGATGTGGACGTGGACGCGCTGCGCCCGGTGTTCGAGGAGGCCTTCGGCGCCGTCTACACCGGCAGCGTGGAGAACGACGACTTCAACCGCCTGGTGCCGGCCGCGCGGATCCCGGTGCACGACATCGTGGTGCTGCGCGCCTACGCCAAGTACATGAAGCAGATCGGCTTTGCGCTGTCGCAGGCCTTTGTCGAAAGCACGCTGGTGGGCAACGCGGCCATTGCGCGCAAGCTGGTGGAGCTGTTCCGCGTGCGCTTCGACCCGGCCGGCGGCGGCGACGCGAGCGCCGTGCAGGCCAAGGTGGATGAGATCGAGGCGGCGCTGGAGCAGGTGTCCAACCTCTCGGAAGACCGCGTGCTGCGCAGCCTGCTGGGGCTGATGATGGCGACCACCCGCACCAACTTCTGGCGGCGCGGGGCCCAGGGCGAACGCAAGGGCTTCCTGTCCTTCAAGTTCGATTCGAGCAAGGTGCCGGACCTGCCCGCGCCCAAGCCCATGTTCGAGATCTTCGTGTACTCCACCCGCTTCGAGGGCGTGCACCTGCGCGGCGGGCGCGTGGCGCGCGGCGGCCTGCGCTGGTCCGACCGGCCGGAAGACTTCCGCACCGAGGTGCTGGGCCTGGTGAAGGCGCAGATGGTGAAGAACACGGTGATCGTGCCGGTGGGCTCCAAGGGCGGCTTCGTGCTCAAGCGCGCGCCCTCGCCGGCCGATCGCGAGGCCTACATGAAGGAAGGCGTGAGCTGCTACCAGGACTACCTGCGCGGCCTGCTCGACATCACCGACAACCGGGTGGGCGGCGCCATCGTGCCCCCGCCGGATGTGAAGCGCCTGGACGACGACGACCCCTACCTGGTGGTGGCCGCCGACAAGGGCACCGCCACCTTCAGCGACTATGCCAATGCCGTAAGCGCCGAATACGGCCACTGGCTGGGCGATGCCTTCGCCTCGGGCGGCTCGGTGGGCTACGACCACAAGGCCATGGGCATCACCGCGCGCGGCGCGTGGGAGTCGGTCAAGCGGCATTTCCGCGAGATGGGCATCGACACGCAGAGCCAGGACTTCACCGTGGCCGGCATCGGCGACATGTCGGGCGACGTGTTCGGCAACGGCATGCTGCTGTCGCGCCACATCCTGCTGGTGGCGGCCTTCGACCACCGCCACATCTTTTTGGACCCCACGCCCGATGCGGAAAAGAGCTTTGTCGAGCGCGAGCGCATGTTCAAGCTGCCGCGCTCGTCCTGGGCCGACTACGACGCGAGCCTGATCTCCAAGGGCGGCGGCATCCATGCGCGCACGGCCAAGTCGGTTGCGCTCACGCCCGAGGTGAAGGCGGCGCTGGGCATCGACGCGAAGGTGGAGCACCTCACGCCCACCGAGCTGGTCAACGCCATCCTGAAGGCGCCGGTGCAGCTCATCTACAACGGCGGCATCGGCACCTACGTCAAGGCCAGCCACGAGAGCCATGCGCAGGTGGGCGACCGGGCCAACGACATGCTGCGCGTCAACGGCAAGGAGCTGCGCTGCAAGGTGTTCGCCGAGGGCGGCAACCTGGGCTGCACGCAGCTGGGGCGCATCGAGTTCGCGCGCGCGGGCGGGCGCATCAACACCGACGCCATCGACAACTCGGCGGGCGTGGACACCTCCGACCACGAGGTCAACATCAAGATCCTGCTGGGCCTGCCGCTGGCCGAGGGCGAGCTGACCGACAAGCAGCGCAATGCCATCCTGCCCGAGATGACCGACGAGGTGGCCCGGCTGGTGCTGCGCGACAACATCTTCCAGACGCAGATCCTCTCGGTCACGCACCGGGTGGCGCCGCAGCTGCTGGACGCGCAAACGCGCTTCATGCAGTTCCTGGAAAAGGCGGGGCGGCTGAACCGCGCCATCGAGTTCTTGCCGACCGACGAGGAGCTGGCCGAGCGGCGCGCCGCCGGCCAGGGCTTGTCCACGCCCGAGGCGGCGGTGCTGCTGGCCTACAGCAAGATCTGGCTGTACGACGAGCTGCTGGCCTCGCCGCTGCCCGACGACCCGTGGGTGGCCACGGCGCTGGAGCGCTACTTCCCCACGCTGCTGCGCGAGCGCTTTGCCGGCTGGATGACGCGGCACCCGCTCAAGCGCGAGATCATCGCCACCTACGTCACCAACAGCACCATCAACCGGGTGGGCAGCACGCTGGTGCACCGGCTGGCCGAGACCACCGGCGCGCGTCCCTTCGAAGTGGTGCGCGCCTACCTGATGAGCCGCGAGATCTTCGGCATGGTGCCGCTGTGGACGGCGGTGGACGCGCTGGACAACAAGGTGGACGACGCGGTGCAGAGCAAGCTGCTCACCGACACCAGCCGCCAGCTGGAGCGCGCCACCAAGTGGTTCCTGCGCTCGCGGCGCCTGGCGGAAGACCTGCAGTCGGTCATCGACCATTTCAAGCCCAACGTGGAGACGCTCTCGGCGCGCCTGCCGCAGCTGCTGGATGCCGACGAGCGCGGCCGCGACGAGGCGGCCGTGGCGCAGTACACGCAGGGCGGCGTGCCGCGCGAGCTGGCCGAGCGCGTGGTCACCTTCGACTCGCTCAACGCCACGCTGGACATTGCCGAGCTGGCCGGCAGCACGCATTGGCCGGTGGAGCTGGTGGCCGCCATCTACTTCGACCTGGCCAACCGCCTGGGCATGCCCTGGCTGCGCGACCGCATCGCGGCGCTGCCCGGCGATGCCCACTGGCAGATGCTGGCCAAGGGCGCCATGCTGGACGACCTGTCGGGGCTGGAGCGCGCCATCACGGCGGCGGTGCTGGCCGGCGGCGGCCACGACGCCGAAACCGAGTCGCCCGAGAAGCTGGTGGACACCTGGACGAGCAGCAACGGCCGCACGCTCGAGCGCGCCGCGCAGCTCATGGCCGAGCTGCGCGCGGTGCCGGCGCCGGATGCCGCCATGCTCTCGGTGGCGCTGCGGGAGCTGCGGGCACTGGCGTAATTGACCCACCCCCGAATCTCGCTCACTTCGTGTAGCTCGGATACGTGCTGCGGCCAGAGGCCTTGCCCTTCGCGCTGTCCAATGCCGCGCAGGCGGCATTGGAGCCGCAGCACTCAGCCCCTCCAGGGGGCGCTCCCGGAGGCCCGGCCAAGCCGGTTCCTCGGGAGCTCTGGGCTAGGATGGCGGACCCATTGGATACCGACTCACCATGAACGAGCCCCGCACCGACCTGGCCAAGATCACTTTTGGCGTACTGAGCATCGTGCTGCTGATCGCTTCGGCGCTCTGGATCCTGCGGCCCTTTCTCGGCGCGACGATCTGGGCGGCGATGGTGGTGGTGGCCAGCTGGCCGGCGCTGCTGTGGTTCGAGTCCAAGCTGTGGGGCCGGCGCTGGATGGCGGTGATCGTCATGGTGGTCATCCTGCTGCTGCTGTTCGTGCTGCCGCTGACCATGGCCATCGTCACCATCGCCGACCATGCCGACACGGTGTCGGCCTGGGTCCGGCAACTGATCGCCCAGGGCCCGCCGGACCTGCCCAACTGGGTGCGCAACCTGCCGCTGGTGGGCGCGAAGATCAATGCCTTCTGGAACGACCTGATCGCCGCCGGCGTGGTGGGGCTGGAGGCCAAGGCGGCGCCCTATGTCGGACGCGTCACCACCTGGGTGGTGTCGCAGGCCGGCGTGGTGGGCAGCCTCACGGTGCAGTTCATGCTCACGGTGGCCATTGCCGGCGTCATGTACGCGGGCGGCGAAGGCGCGGCGGCGGTGGTGCGGCGCTTCGGGCGGCGCATCGGCGGTGCGCGCGGCGAAGAGGCGGTGGTGCTGGCCGGCAAGGCCATCCGCGGCGTGGCGCTGGGCGTGGGCGTCACCGCCATCATCCAGTCGATGATCGGCGGCATCGGCCTGGCCATTGCGGGCGTGCCGCTGGCGGCGCTGCTCACCGCCGTCATGTTCATGCTGTGCATCATCCAGGTCGGCCCCACGCTGGTGATGCTGCCGGCCACCATCTGGGTGTTCTGGCACAGCGCCACGGGCTGGGGCATCTTCCTGGCCGTGTGGACGCTGGTGGTGGGCACCATGGACAACTTCCTGCGGCCCTGGCTCATCAAGCGCGGCGCCGACCTGCCGCTGCTGCTGATCTTCGCCGGCGTCATCGGCGGGCTGCTGGGCTTCGGGCTGGTGGGCATCTTCGTGGGGCCGGTGATGCTGGCCGTGTCCTATACGCTGATCGACGCCTGGCTCAACGATGGCGACCAGCCGGCGCTGCAGACGGGCGGAGGCAAGCCATGAGCATTCCCTACGACTACGACGAAGAGGACGACGAACCGGTCCTGAATGCGCAGGAGCGCAAGGCGATCAGCGGCGACCGCTGGTTCTCCTCGCTGTCGCCATCCCTGCGGCACGACATCCTGCGCCTGGCTTTCGTGCGGCGCTTCACCGACGGCCAGCTCATCGCCGCGCGCGGCGATCCGGCCGAACACTGGCTGGCCTGCGCCAAGGGCGCGGTGCGCATGAGTTCGGTCACCGTGTCGGGCAAGCTGGTGGCGCTCACCTACCTGGAGCCGGGCGCCTGGTTCAACGACGTGGGCCTGTTCGACGGCCAGCGCAACACGCACGACACCTATGCACACGGCGACACCACCGTGCTGTGCCTGGCGCGCGCCGACTTCGACAAGATCCTGGCCACGCATGCCGAGCTGTACGACGCGCTGCTGCGGCTGCAGGCGCGCCGCATCCGGGCGCTGTTCGGCCTGGTGGAAGACCTCAATGCGCTGCCGCTGCGCGCGCGCCTGGCGCGCCAGCTGCTGCACCAGGTGCGCGCCTACGGCGTGCCCAGTCTCACCGATGCCAGCCATGTGCGCATCGGCCTGCAGCTGGCGCAGGAAGAGCTGGCCCAGCTGGTGGGCGCCTCGCGCCAGCGCGTCAACCAGGAACTCAAGGCCATGGAGCGCGAGAACGCCATCCGCGTCGAAGCCGAAGGCCTGGTGGTCATCGACCGTGCGGCGCTGCGGCGCATTTCCGACGCCACCGAATGAGCCGGCCGCTGTGGCTGTCGGCGCGGCCTGATTGACGAAGCCGCGGCGGCCCGGCATAACCGGTAGCGATGGACTTTCACCATCCGCTGTTCCAGAGCCTGGCCCTGCCGCTGGTGCTGGCATTTGGCGCCACCGGCGTGTTGCGGGCCATGCTGGGGCCGGGTGCCGGTGCGCGCTGGGCGGCACTGGGCGTGCCGCTGGCGCTGCTCGTCGGGCTGAGCTGGGTGCTGGGTTGGCGCCTGCCGCCGGGCAGCCTCACCGAAAAACTGCCGTGGGTCTTTCTTTCGGCCGCACTGCTGGGCGCGGGGCTGGAAGCCTGGCGCGCCGACCGCAAGGCGCAATGGCTGGCCGCCGGCCTGTTGTGGGCCCTGGTCATCGTCGCATTGGGCAAGCAGCCGTGGGTGCCGCGCGTGGGCAGCTGGCTGGTGGGCATGGCGGTGATCGGCGCCGTGCTCTACGAAGTGCCTTCGCGCGCCCATGTGGCGGCCATGCTGGTCGTGGCTGGCATCGGCCTGGCGCTGGTGTCCATGATGTCGGGCTCGGCCCTGCTGTTCGAGTTGAGCCTGGGGCTGGCGGCCGCGGTGGCGGGCACCGCCCTGTGGCTCTGGCCGGTGGCGCGCATCTCGCTGGGCGTCAGCGGCCTGTTGGTGGCGGTGATCGGCTGGCTGGCGCTGGCGCAGGGCACCGCGTTGCTTACCTCGGTGCGGCCAGGCGCGGTGCTGCTGCTGGCCGCGGCATTCGGTGCCGGCGACATCGTGCGGGTGCTGCGCCGGCGCCTGCATCGCGGCGAAGGCCGGGCCTGGGCCGAAGCGCTGGTAGTCGCGGCGGTGGCCGCCGTCTGGGTGGCCGCGGCGCTGGCCATTGCGCAATGGGCGGGGCCGCAGCGTTCCGGCGGCGGCAAGGTGCCCGACGATCCCTACTACACGCCCAAATGGTGAAGCGACAACGACGACAACAACGACGCGAAAGGCTGTTTCCTGCATGACTCTGGATACAAGCCCACTGCTGGGCGTGGATGCGCTGTGGCCGCTGTGCCTGGCGCTCGTTCGCGCGCGCCGCGAAGGCGCCGACTTTTCCGGCGAAGCGCAGGGCGCGGGTGCGCTGCACTGGCAGCAGCAACAACAAGGCGAGGGCGGTTGGACGCTGGGTCGCGGCTGGGACGCGCAGGCCGGTGAACTGTTCGCACTGCTCAAGCCCCTGCTGGACCGCCGCGCCGGCAGCGCCCCTTGGGTGGTGGGGCAGCTGGGCCAGAGCCTGGACGGCTGCATCGCCACGCACGGCGGCGACGCCAACTACATCAACGGCCAGGAAGTGCTCACCCATCTGCACCGCCTGCGCGCCTTGAGCGACGCGGTGCTGGTGGGCGCAGCCACGGCGGCCATCGACAACCCCCAGCTCACCACGAGGCGGGTGGCGGGCGAGAACCCGGTGCGCGTGCTGCTCGACCCCGGCCTGCGGCTGCCGCGCGACCTGCGCGTGTTCACCGACGAGCAGGCGCCGACGCTGCTGGCGTGCGACGCCGGCATGCGCCAGGAGGCAGCGCAGCGCGTGGGCGCGCACCAGGTGCTGGCCGTGCCGGGCCTGGTTGACCGCCAAGGCGGCGTGCAACTGCGCCCGCTGCTCGATGCATTGGCAGAGCGTGGTCTTCGCGTGCTGTTCGTCGAGGGCGGCGGCGTGACCGTGTCGCGCTTCGTGCAGCAGGGCTGCATGGACCGGCTGCACCTGAGCATCGCGCCCCTGGTCATCGGCGGCGGGCGGCCGGGCCTCTCGCTGCCGGGCGGCACGGCGCTGCGCGACTGCGCGCGGCCGCAGGGGCGTGTCTATCGCTTTGGCGCGGACATCCTGTGGGACCTGGACCTGCGCGCGTCCTGCGGCTGAGTGCCGGGATGTGCACTACGCCGCATCTTGCCGAAGGTCGCTGACGAGCTTGGCGATGCGACGCTGCCGCGTCTGGAGCGACTTGGCATTCTCGATCGCAGCCACGTGCTTCCGTTGGAGCCCGAATGGCAAGCGGTCAAAGGCGGCTCTTGCGCGTTGATCCTTGTTCAGGGCCTCGGTCAGGTCGGTCGGCTCCTCCACCGTCCTCGGCGCTTCGTCGAGCGCCACCAGAACTTCCACGAGATCGCCCATCGAGATATTGCTTGCTCGTCGATTGGCCGCACTGATGCCCACCAGGTACTTGCCATCCTTCACCGCGATTCTGCTTCGCCATTTGTGACCGTTGATGGAGATGGCGACCGGTGGCCGCGCGCCTGCGCCGAACGACTCGATGCCATCCTTCGGGACCTCCACGGCCGCCGCATTGCCCGAAGGGGCGACCTTTGCCTGGAATTTGAGTTTCATGCGGTTGTGGCGCTAGCCCAGTGGCAGCTCGATCGAGCCCGACAGCGGAACCGAATCGATTCGCGCACCGCTGGCGACGATGATGGCCCGGCCGGGCAGTTCGGCCAGGCCGGCCAGCGTGCGCCACAGGAAGCGCGTCGATGCCGCGTCGAGCCCGCCGGTGGGCTCGTCGAGCAAAGTGAGCGCACGTCCCGATGCCAGCGCAGCCGCCAACCAGACCTTGCGCTTCGACCCGGTCGAAAGCATGTGCATCCGCTTCTCGAGGTGCGGAGCCAGGGCGAATCCTTCAACGCAGGCTTGCCACCGCGCCTGGCTGAAGTCAACATCGCCGGCGCTGAGCGATGCTGTGCATTCGGCAGGGGTCGCGTCGTCGTACGCGTCGGCTTCCGGGTTGCAGAAGAAGACGTTGTTTCGATAGTCCTCGGGCCGGTGTTCAAGGCTCACGCCCGCCAGATTCAGGCGGCCCTTGGCGGGAAGCTCGCCTGCAAGCACGCGAAGAAGCGTCGACTTTCCGCTGCCGGTGTCGCCGTACAACTGCGTCACGCCCGCGCCGATCGAGGCGCTCCATCCGTCCACCAGCGGCGCGGCGTCCGCATGGGAGAAGCGCAACTCATGGATGTCGAGGATGGGCTTGCCGCTGACGCTTGCGCCGGATGCTCGTGAAGATGTCATGGGCACAAGGCTAACGCATGGGCTTCCGGCACCTGGCATGGCGTCAACACTCACCGTGCCGACGGGCGCCTGACTACTTCTTCGCCGGCAACGCCAGCAACTCCGCATGCCCGATCTGCAGGCTGCTGTGCGCCGCCTGCGCCAGGCGCTGCAGGCGCCAGGTCAGCACCAGGTCGCGCGCGCCGGGGTCCTGCTCGAGCGCCGCATCGGCCAGGCCGTCGATCATCTGCACCAGCATGCGTGCGCCGCCCGACGCGGCGGCCAGCTGCCAGTCGCTGCCGGCCTGCACGCAGCGGTAGCCCAGGGCCACCAGGCGCTCGACCGCACGCGGCACGGCGTCCGCGCCCAGGGCCGGGCCGCCGAAGCCCTTGTCGCGATGCTGGTGGGCCGCGAACAGCTTGGCCATCTGCGCATCCGCGGGCATGGCGGGCTGCCATTCGATGCGCCCGTCCACCGACAGCGAGCACAGCAGCGCCGCCTGCGCCTCGTGCACCTTGGTGAGCAGCGCGGCCAGCCACGAGGCCGACACCAGGTCGAGCAGCGCCGAGGTGGTGACCAGCTGCGAGCCCGCGAAGGGCAGGGCGTCGAGCTCGCGCACCAGGTCGGCCTTCTGCCAGCTCAGCTCGGCGCGCCAGTGGGCGGCTTCGATGACGAGGCTGTCGTCGGTCGCGCCTTGCGCAGTTTTCAGGCGATGGGTTTCCGCCCATCGGGTCATCGCGCCGGGCAGTGCAGCCAGCAGGCGCGCGTCGTGGTCCACCAGGTGCCAGCGCTGGTTTCCGCCCAGGCGCGGGGCCAGCACGCGCAGGTTGGCGCCGGTGCCGCAGCCCAGGTCGAGCACGCGATAGGGCGTGCCGCCGGTGCCGGCCTCGGCGGCCGATGCCTGCTGCTGCAGGTCCTGCAGGTCCAGTGAAGAGGCTTCGCGCGCTGCGCGGTCGAAGGGTTCGCGCAGGGCCAGCCAGTCGGGGCTGAAGCTCATCGTCTTGGGGTTCCTCGTGGTTCATCGTCGTCGTGCGGCACCGCGGCGAGGGCGTGGGCGAAGCGCTCGCTGCTGGATGCCCAGCTGGGCAATGCGGCGCGTGCGGCCAGCGCACCGCCGCGAAGCTGCGCGCGCCAGGCGTCGTCGTCCAGCAGCCGCTGCAGGGCGGCGCGCAGGGCCGGTACGTCGCCGGGCGGCACCAGCATGCCGGCGGTGCCCGGCACGGTGTCGGCGATGGCGCCGGCACGTGTGCTGACGACCGGCAGGCCGTGCGCGATGGCTTCGGCCAGCGCCATGCCGTAGCCCTCGTGAAAGGAAGGCAGCACGAAAGCGTCGGCCATGGCGTAGAGGCGGCGCAGGCCGGCTTCGTCCTGCTCGTCGTGAAGCAGCACGCGGTCTTGCAACCGGTGCTCGGCAATGGCCTGCTGCAAGGCGGCGCTGCAGGCCGGGTCCATGCTGAGGCTGCCGGCGCAGTGCAGGCGCCAGGGCCGGTCCTTCAGGCCCGCCAGCGCGTCGACGAGCACGGCATGGCCCTTGCGCGGCGTGATCGTGGCCACGCACAGCAGCTGCAGGGCTTCGCCGGGTGCAGAGCCCCGGGCCACGGGCGCCGCATCGGTACCGGGCTCGACCACGCGGATGTGCGACGGCGCCACGCCGAAATCGGCCACCAGGTTGCGCGCGGTGAAGGGGCTGGTCACGATGATGGCGCGCGCGGCCTGCAGGGCATGGCGCTCCGAGGCATGCAGGGCCTGCCGCTGCGCATCGCCAAGGCCGCTTTCCAGCGCGAGCGGGTGATGCACCAGCGCAACCCAGCGCAGGCGGCCGGCGTGCGCGTGTGCGAGTTCGTCCAGCACGCCGAAGGCCAGGCCGTCGACCAGCACCAGCGCACCATGGGGCAGGGCCTCGACCACGCGCCGGGCCTGCGCCAGCACGTCCGCACTCGGCCATGGAAAGCCGGGGCCGAGCGACTGCACATCCACCTGCCATCCCAGTGCGCGCAGGCCGTCGATGATGCGGCGGTCGTAGGTGTAGCCGCCGGTGCGGGTCGACAGCTCGCCTGGCACGAGAAAGCTGCAGTGGCGCGCCGCGCCCGTCAAACCGGCAGCTTCCCTTCGTACGCCGCCCAGGCCACATGCGACTCGTGCAAACACACGCGCATGTGCGCGAGGCCGCCGGCATGCGGGCCGAGTTCGCCCTGGGCGATGCGCGCGGCGCAGCGGTCGAAGATCACCTTGGCCAGGAACTCGGTGGTGGTGTTGCGGCCGGCAAAGGCCGGCTCCTCGTCCAGGTTGCGGAAGTTCAGCTCGCCCAGCACGGCGCGCAGCATGTCGGTGGTGCGCGCGATGTCGGCCACCATGCCGTCGGCGTCGAGCTGCGCGCGGCGCAACTCGAGGTCGACCACGTAGGTGGCGCCGTGCATGCGCTGCGCGGGGCCGAAGGCTTCGCCGCGAAAGCTGTGGGCGATCATGAAATGGTCTCGGACGTTGACGCTGAACATGGGGTCGGTCTTCCTTCCTCTTCAATAGTCGATGCGCTGGCACACGGTGTCCGGCGCGCCGGACGCGAGTCGGGCCAGCACCGCGGGCAGCTGGTCGAAGGGCGCGCTGTCGGTGACGAGCGCGTCGAGCCGCTCGTCCTGCAGCAGCGAAAGCGCCAGCGCCATGCGGCGCGCATGCGTCCAGCGCGCGCGCTGGGCGGTGGCCACGTGGCCCACCTGCGAGCTCTTGAGGGTCAGGCGCCGGGCATGGAATGCCTCGCCCAGCGGCAGGCTCACGGCCTGCTCGCCGTACCAGCTCAGCTCGAGCACGGTGGCTTCGAAGGCGGCCAGCTTCAGCGCGGTGGCCAGGCCCTCGGCATGGCCGCTGGCGTGGACGACGAGGTCGGCTTCCGATGCGGCGCGGCCCGGCAGCGCGAACTGCAGGCCCAGCCGTGTGGCCATGTGCTCGCGTGGCGCATGGGTGTCGATCAGCTGCACGCTGCAGCCGGGCAGGCGCGATGCCAGCCAGGCCACCAGCAGGCCCACCACGCCGCCGCCCACCACGGCGATGCGGTCGCCCAGGCGCGGTGCCGCGTCCCACAGGGCGTTCACCGCGGTCTCCATGTTGGCGGCCAGCACGGCGCGTTGCGGCGGCAGGCCGTGCGGCAGCGGATGCACCGCGCCGGCGGGCACCACGTAGCGGCTCTGGTGCGGATGCAGGCAGAACACGGCGCGGCCCTGCAGTTCGGGCGGCCCCTGCTCGACCACGCCCACGCTGGCATAGCCGTACTTCACCGGCGCCGGAAAGTCGCCCTCCTGGAACGGGGCACGCATGCGTTGGTATTCACTGGGCGGCACGCGGCCGGAGAAGACCAGCAGTTCGGTGCCGCGGCTCACGCCGCTGTGCAGGGCGCGCACCAGCACATCGCCGTCGCCGGGCGCCGCGAGTTGCACGGGGCGCAGGGCGGCGCGGCCGGGGGCTTCGATCCAGCAGGCGCGGGCAGTCGTTGCCGGGGAGGCCTCATGGGGCGCGTGAAAACCATCGGACATGGGCCGAGTGTGTCACGCATGCGCGCGTGGCGTGAGGCCGCGCGAAAAGCAAAAAAAAAGCGCGTGCCGCCGGAGGGGGATGGGCGGCACGCGCGGAATACGCCTGGGGCCGGACACGCTTGTCCTGGCCCGCGGCGTCAGCCCGCCTTGGGCGTTTCAGGGGAAGGTGAAGGTCAAAGGCGGAACAGTCGAGTTGGCGTCGATGTCGATGTTCTTGATGCTGCCGTTGGAATTGGCCTGCACCGTGTAGCGGCCTGCCACCGGTGCGTCCGGCACGAAGCCGAAGGACGGTGCGTTGGCCACGAACGGGGCGCGGACCGGTGCGGCGATGGGCAGGCTCGTGTCGAAGGTGCCATCCAGCGCATCCACCGCCGGAGAAGCCACCTCGATGGTCGGGCCGCCGCTGAGCGACTGCGTGGCGCGCACCGTGGCGGTGGCCGGGCTGACCGTGCCGTTGACGTCTCGCATCAGCGACGCCGGCGGGTTCATCCGCACGGTGGTGCTGCCGATCGACGTGACCGTGTCGGCGGTCACAGGCACGCCCGTGACGACCGCCGTCGCCCGCTCGGGCGCGGTGACCACCAGGCTGTAGCTGCCCACCGGCACCGGGAACAGCACGAAGCGGCCGGTGCTGTCGGGGATGCTGGTCTTCACCGGCAGGCCCTGCGATTGCACGGACACCAAGGTGCTGGTGCCGACCATGGCCGGATCGATCCAGCCTTCCACGCGCTGGCCGCCGCTGTTGACCACGGGGATCACCGCGATCACCGGCTTGAGGTTGTACTTGCCGGTGTTGCCGCGCTTGACCACCGACTTGCAGGCGTCAAAGTCCAGCACCACGTCCACCACCTTGTCGGCCGGGACGTCGACGTTCATGTTGAGCTTCAGGCCGCTTTGCTGCCCGCTGGGGGTGTCGAGCGGCACTTCAGCGCCGCCGGTGGGCTGCACCGAGTTGGCCCAGGGGGCGGCCACCGTGTTGTCGGCCAGCACCAGGCGCATCTGCTGGTACTTGCCGGCCGGCAGCACCGTTTCGCCCAGCGGGAACAGCACGCCGTTGGTCAGGGTGAGCAGGTCCACGCGCTGGGGTCGTGCCAGCGGAATGTCGACCCAGCCGCCCGCGCCGCCTTCGGCATCCGAAGCGTCGGCGCTCTGGTGCACCCGCACCTTGTTGACGGTGACGAACACGTGGTCATAGCCGCACGACGGCGCATCGGTCATCGAGACTTTCATGGTGCCGGCCGTGGCGCCCGAGCCGCCAATGCCCCCGTCGCCGCCGCCGCCGCCACAGGCGGCCAGCAGCAGCGCCGCGCAGGTGACTGCGCCCGCTGCCATTGTTTTCAGAAGCTTCATCGTGGTTCTCCTAGTGTTGGCGGAGCCGCAGGCTCCTCGTAGTAATAGATGCCCAGGCCGACGCGCGTGCACGGCGTGGTGACTGCTTCGGCGGCGCCCGGGACGCTGTCATGGGTCTGCAGCCAGGCGTCCAGGCGCTCGAGCAGGGCCTGGGCCTGGTTGGCGCTGAGCTTGCGGAAAGCGGGCAGGGCGCTGTCCGGAATGGCCTCGTACATGACCTTGCGCTGGAAGCGCGGGTCGAGGTCGCCGTGTTCGATGTTGTGGTCGATGGTGGCAATGAGTTCGGCCGTGTCCACGCCCAGGATGTCCAGCTTGTCAGGGGCGCTGCGGGCCGGAACGTAGGCGCGTGTCTGCAGCGCCACGTGCTGGCCGTCCTGCCAGCGCACGGCGCCCACGCGCAGCAGCTCGTCGAGCACCGCCCGCGCCGGCATGTCGCCGCTGTGGCGCCGCACCAGGGCCGCAAAGCCGTGCGGGCCCTCGATGGCCAATGCCATGGGCTGGCCCTTGTCGTCGAGAAAGTCGGGGTCGCGCACCCAGCCGGTGAGCACGCGCGAGGCACGGTTGTAGCGCTCGCCCTGGGCCGGGTCCTCCGGCATGGTGCTCAGCTCCAGCAGGCGCCGCACTTCCTTGCGCGTGAGGCCCGAGAGGATCGAGGCGCGCGAAATGGACGGCTTCTTGCCTTCGATGGAGAAGTCCTTCATGGCTACCTCGACATAGACGCGGCGGGCCAGGTCCTCGAAGGCGGTGTAGGACATGGAGTGGCGCAGCAGCACGCGAAAAAGCGCCCGCAGCACACGCGAAACTGCGTTGGCGAGCGCTTCGTGCAACAACGACCTGGCATCCATTTTGGGAAATCTATCCCAAATTGACCGCAAACCCAATGCAGAACGTAAGCATTCATGACAGCCGCGCCCGGGCGCTTCCAGCGCTTTGGGGGCACACTGGCGCCTGGCCGGAAACGGGGGCGCTCGAGGGCGCCACCCCTTTGGACGAGGAGCACTCTTCTTCATGCCGCTTGCTGCGCAGAACACCCTGAGCGGGAGCCCGCTGTTGCGCCTGCGCCGCGCCGCCGGCGCGGTTGCGGTCGCGGTGGGTCTGGTGCTTCTGCTGGCCGCCGCCGGCGTCGCCGCCCGGATGGGCTGGAGCGCCGCCTATGCCGCGCAATGCCTGGCCGTGTACGGCCTGGGCGCCGCCTGCATGCTGGTGGGTCTGCGCGGCCACGCGCCGCATGCGCGCTTCGGCGCCGCCAATGTCCTCACCCTGCTGCGCCTGGCCATGATCGCGCTGCTGGCCGGCCTGGTGGGCCGGCCCATGCCAGGCGATGCCGCGCCGCTGGCCTGGGCCGTGGTGGTGTTCGCCACCACCACCGCCGTGCTCGACGCCGCCGACGGACCGCTGGCGCGCAGCCAGCGCCTGGCCAGCGAATTCGGCGCCCGCTTCGACATGGAATGCGATGCGCTGCTGGTGGCCGTGCTGTGCCTGCTCCTCGTGCAGTTCGACAAGGCCGGCGCCTGGGTGCTGGCGGCCGGTGCCATGCGCTATGCCTTCGTGCTGGCCGGCCGCGCGTGGCCGTGGATCGACCGGCCGCTGTTTCCTTCATGGCGGCGCAAGGCGGCGTGCGTGGCGCAGATCACCCTGCTGATCGTCTGCCTGGGGCCAGTCATTGCCCGCCCGGCCAGCCAGGCCATTGCCGCGGTCGGGCTGGCGATGCTGGGCGCCTCCTTTTTCGTCGACCTGTTGTGGCTGTACCGCCGCCGAAGCACGGAGTTGCAAATATGAATGCCATCCGAACAACAACACGCCGGTCATTGCCGGGCCTGCTTGCCGCCGCGCTCGCCCTCGCCGCCTTGTTTTCCGCGGCGCCGCAGGCGCAGGCCGCCCCTGCCCGCTACCAGCTCGACCCGGACCACATCAGCATGGGCTTCCTGGTCGAGCACCTGGGTTATGCCAAGGTGCTGGGCATGTTCCGCGCGGTGCGCGGCAGC
Source organism: Variovorax soli NBRC 106424 (assembly GCF_001591385.1). Lineage (GTDB taxonomy): Bacteria > Pseudomonadota > Gammaproteobacteria > Burkholderiales > Burkholderiaceae_C > Variovorax > Variovorax soli. Next base: position 7,058 of record NZ_BCUU01000070.1, on the reverse strand, counting down.
TACAGCTTCGACGAAGAAACGGGCGCGCTGTCCGACGTTCGCATCGAAGTCGACACGCGCAGCGTGTTCACCAGCCATGCCAAGCGCGACCAGCACCTGATGAGCGCCGACTTCCTCAACGCCAGCGAATTCCCGCGCATGGTGTTCACGGCCGCAACCGCGCGCAAGACCGGCGAGCGCAGCTTCGAAATCCCGGGCCAGCTCGAACTGCTGGGCCGCAGCCAGCCGCTCACGCTCACCGCCACCTGGAACAAGAGCGGCATCTCGCCCCTCGACAAGACCTACGTGATGGGCGTGTCGGCACGCGGCAGCTTCAAGCGCAGCAGCTACGGCATGAAATACGGCGTGGACAACGGCTGGGTGGGCGACGAGGTGCCGCTCATCATCGAATTCGAAGCCAAGCGGCAATGACCGCCGCGAAAGCAGGCGCGAGTCGCACATGACGCGTCGGGCGCACGGGGCGTGGCAGGCGGCGCTGGCGCTGCTGCTGCTCCACGCGCTGCTCACGCTGCACAACCGCTGGCCCACCGTATGGCCGGCGCTGGCGCCGGGCATCTCGCTGGAGCTTGTGCTGGCGGTGTCGGCCCTCGCGCTGTGGATCGGCTGGCGCGGCCGCGCACCCGCCACGCGCGGCCTGCGCTGGCTGGCCGGCATCACCACCTTCGTCGTGGTGGCGCACTACCTCGATTCGACCGCGGCCGCGCTGCTCGGCCGGCCCTTGAACCTGTACTGGGACGCGCCGCATGCGCTGTCGGTGCTGCGCATCAGCGGCATCGGCCCGGGCCGAGTCGCGCTCGCCGGGCTGCTCTTCGTCCTCCTGCTGGTGCTTTTGTACGCGCTGGTGCACAGGTGCTGGCGGTGGCTCGGCTCGGCACTGGCCCAAAGCCGCGCACTGCGGGTGGGTGTTCCGGTGACGGGCGTGGTGCTCGCGGCGGTGTTCCTGATGCACGGCGTGGCCGGGCAGGACACGCGCTTCGTCTTTGCCCGGCCCACGACGCCGGCGTTGGCGCGCCAACTGGAGTTGTTCGCTGCAGCGCAGGTGCCGGGTGGCGCAGCGCTCACGCCCAGTCCCGATTTCGCGCGCCACACGCTGGCCGGGCTGCACGGCGCGGACGTGCTGCTGCTCTTTTCCGAGTCGTACGGGGCCTGCACGCTGGACGTCCCGGCGCAGGCCAGGGCGCTGGCGCCGGCGCGCGAAGCGCTCGCGCAGCAGATCCAGGCCAGCGGGCGCGGCGTGGTGTCTGCGCGGCTGGTGTCGCCGACCTTCGGCGGATCGTCGTGGCTGGCGCATGCGGCGGTGCTGGCCGGCGTGGACACGCGCGACCCCGGCGATTACGAGCGCCTGCTGGCCAGCCAGCGGCCCAGCCTGGTCCAGCATTTCAGGCAGCACGGCTGGCGCACCGTCAACTGGATGGCCGGCTTGCAGAAGCCCTGGCCGGAAGGCAGCTTCTGGGAATTCGACCGCTATGCCGATGCCGACAGCGTCGGCTACCGCGGCCTGGCCTGGGGCCACTGGCGCGTGCCCGACCAGGCCGCGCTGGCGCTGCTGCAGGCACAGGAGCTGGCCGCGCCGCTGGCGCAGCGCCCGCCGCGCTTCACCGTGATGGCCACGCTGGCCAGCCACATGCCCTTCGTGCCGCTGCCGCCGCTGATGCCGGACCTGGCGCATGCGGGCGATGCGCAGGCCTACACCGCGCAGCAGCTCGACTCAGCATTGCAGGTGCCCGGCACGTCGCGCCGCGACAGCGGCACGCAGGCCTACCTCGATTCGCTGCGCTACACCTTCGCATGGCTGGGCGCCTATTTGCAGAACGAAGCGCCGCCGCAGCTGGTGACCGTGCTCGTCGGCGACCACCAGCCCTGGGCCGTGGTGAGCGGCAGCGACGCGTCGTGGGAGGTGCCGGTGCACATCATCAGCCGCGACGAGGCGCTGCTCGACCGGCTGGTGGCGCACGGCTTCGTGCGCGGCCTGGTGCCGCCGCCCGAGGTGCAGGCGCGGCCCATGCATGAACTCACGCCGCTGCTGCTGGACGTGTTCGACGCGCCCATGGCACCTGCGGCGGAATAAGCCCCGCCGACAGGGAACGCGCTGCCCCGGCACAATCGCCGCCATGCCTTCTTCCAACGCCCCGGCGCAGCACCTTCCGGACTCGCGCTATGCCTACATGCGCCTTCTCGTCACCATGCTGCTGCTCACGGTGGGCAGCGGCGGCATGTACGTGGTGGCGGTGGTGCTGCCATCGGTGCAGGCCGAGTTCGGCATCGACCGCGCGCAGGCTTCCATGCCCTACACCGCACTGCTCGTGGGCTTCGGCGTGGGCGGCATCTGGATGGGCCGGCTGGCCGACCGCTTCGGCGTGATGTGGCCGCTGCTGCTGGGCGCGCTGTGCCTGGGCGTGGGCTATGTGTTCAGCGGCCTGTCGGGCGGCATCTGGGGCTTCACGCTGGCGCAGGGTCTGCTGGTGGGCTTTCTCGGCAGCTCCGCGGCCTTCGGGCCCCTGATGGCCGACACCACGCAGTGGTTCGTGCGCCGGCGCGGCATTGCGGTGGCCCTGTGCGCCAGCGGCAACTACATCGCGGGTGCCGTGTGGCCGCCCATCATCCAGCACTTCGTCGAAGTGGCGGGTTGGCGCCAGACCCTCATCGGCCTGGGCGTGTTCACGACGCTGGCCATGGGCGCGCTGGCGCTCATGCTGCGCGCGCGCCCGCCGGCCCACGATGCGCACGGCATGGTGGCGGCCCATGGACAGGTACCGTCGGACCGGCCCTTTGGCCTGTCGCCCGGCAAGGCACAGGGCCTGCTGTGCGTGGCGGGCGTGGCCTGCTGCGTGGCCATGTCCATGCCGCAGGTGCACATCGTGGCCTACTGCACCGACCTGGGGTTCGGCGCCGCGCGCGGTGCGCAGATGCTGTCGCTCATGCTGGCCTGCGGCGTGGTGAGCCGGCTCGTCTCGGGCGTGATCTGCGACCGCATCGGCGGCCTGCGCACGCTGCTGCTGGGCGCGGTGCTGCAGTGCGTCGCGCTGATCCTGTTCCTGCCCTTCGACGGCATGGTGCCGCTGTTCGTGGTGTCGGCCATGTTCGGCCTGTTCCAGGGCGGCATCGTGCCCTCGTATGCCGTGATCGTTCGCGAGCATTTCCCGCCGGCGGAGGCGGGCGCGCGCATCGGCACGGTGCTCATGGCCACGCTGCTGGGCATGGCGCTGGGCGGCTGGATGTCGGGCAAGGTGTTCGACCTGACCGGCAGCTACCACGCGGCCTTCCTCAACGGCATCGCCTGGAACCTGGTCACCATGGGCATTGCCTTCGGCCTGCTGCTGCGCGTGAAGCGGCTGCGGCCGGGCGGCGCGGTGGCGCAAGCCGCGGCCTGATCCGGCGCACCGGCTTTGGTTTAATGCCGAATGCGCGGCGCCGGACGCGGCCGCGCGGAAGGGAGGCTGCACACACACATCACACACGCGTAGCACGGCATGTGCGCCGGCTGCCCGCGGCCTTTGCGCGCGGCAGCTCACATAAGCAAGAACATTCAGGGAAACAATCATGAAACTCACCCTCGTCCTGAGGGCGGTCGTCCTGTCAGCGACTGCCTTCGCCCTGGCGGCCTGCGCCGCCAGCCCCGGCGGCTCTTCTTCCTCTTCTTTCTCCTTTTCCTCTCTTTCTGCTGCCACGCCACCATCGGCTGCCTCGCACCTGTACACGCAGACGAACGAAACCAGCAACAAGATCATCCACTACGCGCGCAACGCCGACGGCACGCTGGTCGAGGTGGAGCGCGTGGCCACCGGCGGCAAGGGCACCAACGGCTACAAGATCCTCACCCGCCAGAAGTCTGCGCCGGACAACCTGGTGAGCGTGGGGCCCGTCATCCTCAGCGCGGACAACAGCATGCTGTTCGCCGTCAACGCCTCCGATTCGAGCGTGAGCAGCTTCTCCGTGGGCCAGGATGGCAAGCTGCAGCTGCGTGACCGCCAGCCCACCGGCCAGAAGGCGCCGCCGACCTCGCTGGCCTACATCGCCAAGGCCGGCATGCTGTACGTGATGCACTCCACCGGGCCCAACCACATCCGCTCGTTCAAGGTGGCCGATGGAAAGCTGCGGCTGATGAGGAAGAAGTACACGCTGAACACGCCGCGCTTGCAGAACCGGGTCGGCACGCAGATCATCAGTTCGCCCGACGAGCGCTTTCTGCTGGCCAACGTGGTGTTCAACACGCCGCCGCCGAAGGTGACGCCCTCCAACGCCAAGACCAAGGACGGGCTGCTGGTGTTCCCCATCCGGGACGACGGCAGCCTGGGCAAGGCCGTGGTCAACGATGCGGGCGGCGAAGGACCCTTCGGCCTGGCCTTTCTCAATGGCAGCGACAACGTGTTCGTGAACACGCTGGCCGATTCCAGCGGCGCGGTGCTGAGCACCCTCGGGCCGGACGGCAAGGTCACCAGCACGCCCATTGCCAGGGTGGCCCTGAACCCGGCGAACAAGGGGCCGGCCGACACCTGCTGGGTGAGCCTGAGCCCGGACAACCGCTTCGCGTATGCCACCAACTTCAGCTTCGGCAACGTCACCGCCTTCAACATCGAAGGCGGCAAGATCAGCGTGGCCGCCGACAACCAGGGCTATGTGCCCGGCGACGGCAACTACAAAACCGGCACCGGCCTTGTCACCAGCGGGCCGGTCGATTCGTGGGCCAGCCGGGACGGCTACTTCTACCAGCTCTATCCCAACGCGCGGCAGCTCGTGGCCTACAAGATGGACGGGCCGCAGCTGCGTAAGGTCGCCAGCTATCCCGTGCCCTACAACAGCACGGTGGGCCTGGCGGGCTACTGACGAGCCGAGCCCGCGGCGCTAGTCGAAGGCGCGCGGGTCGCGTGCCACCAGCGCCGCATTGCGCCGGCGGTCCAGCTCGATCTCGCGCGCGAAGGCCTCGGCGCTGCCGGGCGCGGGCAGGTTGTTCGACTGCTGCAGGCGCTCGCGCATCGGCGCGCCGGCCAAGGCCCGGTTGATCTCCGCATTGAGCCGCCGCACGATCCGCCGCGGCGTGCCTTGCGGCGCGAAGACGCCGAAGAGCGAATCGCGGTTGGCCGGCGCAAAGCCCAGCTCGGCCAGGGTGGGCACGTCCGGCAGCGCCGGCAACCGGGCGGGGGCGCCCACCGCCAGCGCCCGCAGCCGCCCCTGGGCGATGTAGCGCAACTGCAGCGCCGCCACATTGGTCGACAGCAGTTCGAACTGTCCGCCCAGCGCATCGTTGAGCTGCGGCCCGCCGCCCTGGTAGGGCACATGCGTGATGTCGACGCCGGCCAGCGCGCGCACCTGCGCCAGCACCAGGTGGCCGGTGGTGGCGATGCCGGAACTGGCCCAACGCAAATTGCCGGGCCTGGCGCGGGCCTGCTGCAGCACGCCGCCCCAATCCGTGCCGGTGAAGGCCGGCGTGGCAGCGATGAGCACTGGCGTGTGCATCACGCTCGCCACGGGCGCGACCGCATCCAGCCGGTCGGCATGCGCGAGGCGCGCGATCAGGGGATGAAGGGTGAGCGGCGTCATGGCGGAAAAAGCCAGCGTGTGGCCGTCGGGTGCGCTGCGCGCCAGCGCATCGATGCCCACGCTGCCGCCCGCGCCGGGGCGGTGCTCCACGATCACGGGCACCTGTAGTGCATCCGACAGCGGATCGGCGAGAGCGCGCGCAATCGTGTCGGACACGCCACCGGCCGGATAGACCACCCACAGGCGCAAGGGTCGCGCCGGCCAGTCGGCAGGCGAGGGCGCGGGTGCGGCGAGTTGAGCCACGCCCGCTGCGGGCCACGCCAGGCCGGCGGCCAGCAACCTGCGTCGATGCAGGCCCGCGCCCGGCGACATCTGAAAGGCGCGCGTGTTCTTCTTCACGCGCCGGCGCGCTGGTGCAGCAGCGCATGGAATTGCCGGGCGGGCAGGCTGTCCTCGCCCTCGCGCCAGGCGAGGGTCAGCGGCGCATCCAGCGCATCGCAGCCCTGCAGCGGCAGGTAGGCTACCGCATGGGCATGCACGCCGGCCATGGAGGCGGGCACCACCGAGGCGCCGACGCCGGCGGCCACCAGGTTCAGGTTGGTCATCATGCGGTCCACCTCGGCCGCCACGCGCGGTGCCAGCCCCTGCGCATGGCACAGCGCCAGCAGCTCGGCGTACATGCCGGGTGCGCCGGGCCGGCGCACCAGGATCAGCGGGCTCTCGCACAGGCGCTCGAGCGGCAGGCCGCGCTGGCGGCTGCGCGCGGGCAGCGCCTGGGCACGCTCGATCGGCAGGGCCGCTACCATCGGCTCGCGCAGGAGGGTGTCGAAACGCAGGCCCTCGGCCTGCGCCACCGGGCGCCGCAGCAGCGCCGCATGCAGGCGGCCGGCTGCCAGCGCCTCCGTCAGCCCCGCGGCATTGGCTTCGCGCAGCTGCAGCTCCACGCCCGGAAAGGCCTGGCGAAAGGCACGCAGCGCATCGGGCACGAAGCGGTGCGCCGCCGCCGAGCTGGTGAAGCCCACGCGCAGCACGCCGGCCTGGCCTTCGGCCACGCGCTTCATGCGCAGGCGCATGGCCTCGGCGTCGTCGAGCAGGCGGCGCGCCTCGGCCTGGAACAGGCGGCCGGCCTCGGTCAGGGTCACGCCGCGCGGATGGCGCTTGAACAGCTGCAGGCCCAGCGTGCGCTCCAGCGTCCTGATCTGCGTGGACAGCGGCGGCTGCTGGATGCCCAGCTGTTCGGCAGCGCGTGTCATGTGGCCGGTTTCAGCCACCGCGGCGAAGTAGCGCAAGGCCCGCAGGTCCATGGCTTGTCTCCATATCTTTTTCGTATCGGAAGGGCTCGATCATTTTATTTGACCCTAGGTCACCCCGCTCCTATCTTCGGCGCGCACCACGGCCCTCAATGGCCGCGGTGTTTTTGAAGAACCACGGAGACAAGACAAGCCATGCGCACCGCGCCTCGCCATTCCACCTTCCTTCCGCCGGGCCTGCGTGCCGCTTCGGCGCTCGGCCTGGCCTGCTGCCTGGCCTTGCTGTCCGCCTGCGGCGGTGGCAGCAGCAACAGTGGCGGCGCGCCCGCC
>NZ_BCUU01000069.1 GCF_001591385.1 Variovorax soli NBRC 106424 | reverse complement strand
TGGGCCGGCGGCACGGCCTGCAGATCGAGCTGCGCAACCGCGAGGACGGGCCGGGGCTGGTGGCGCAGGTCCGCCTGGGAGGCCTGGGCGGGGTCGCAGCCGCCGCCTGAGGGGCGGTGTCCGACAGCCGCCGACGGCGGCCGCCGCCTTGCTCACGCCCACCTCATTTTTCGCTCATCGTCGCCTCAGAATGGGTGCCTAGAGTGGCCTTCAGGACCCCACCGCTGCACGCCGGCGGCGCGCCGGTGCGGGTTCCAAGGAGACCCACCATGCGCAATTCGATTCGACTCGCCGCCATCGGCGTGCTAGGCACCTTTGCCGCCCTGGGCAGCGCGAGCGCCCTGGCCCAGCAGAAAAACAGCGACGGCGGCGACTACCGCCCGCTCACCCTCAATTCGCCCGAGAAGCCCGAGGTGCAGCAGGGCGCCCTGGCCGCGGCGCGGGCGCACGGCGGCGCCGGGTCCGAAGGCACGGGCACGTCGACCGTGGCGGCGCCGACCAATCCGAGCAGCAGCACGTCGGAGGCCGACCAGGGCGCACTGGCTGCGGCGCGCGCCCACGGGGGCGCCGGCTCGGAGGGCATCGGCAGCTCGACGGCGCCGGCGCCCACGAAGTCGGGCAGCTGAACGGCCCCCCAACCCGGGGGCTGCGGCTTCCGGCGCTTGAAAACGGTTGAAAATGTCGCGCCCGCCACCATCTGGGTGGCACCGTGCGCGGGCCTGACCGGTTCCCCTCCCGGGGAAACGGAGGCCCGCGCCGTCCGCAGACCTTTCCAGTTTTCAAGAAGACATGACCAGCGCAACCAGCAAACTTCCCTTCCAGGCCGAAGTCGCCCAACTCCTGCACCTCGTCACGCACTCGCTCTACTCGAACAAGGAAATCTTCCTGCGCGAGCTGATCTCGAATGCGTCGGACGCCTGCGACAAGCTGCGCTTCGAGGGCATCAACAACAGCGCCCTGTACGAAGACCAGCCCGAGCTGTCGGTGCACGTCTCCTTCGACGACAAGGCCCGCACGCTCACCATCCGCGACAACGGCATCGGCATGTCGCGCCAGGAGGCCATCGACCACCTGGGCACCATCGCCAAGAGCGGCACCAAGGACTTCATGAGCCGCCTGACGGGCGACCAGAAGGCGGACGCCCAGCTCATCGGCCAGTTCGGTGTGGGCTTCTATTCGGGCTTCATCGTGGCCGACAAGATCGTGGTGGAGTCGCGCCGCGCGGGCCTGCCCGCCGACCAGGGCGTGCGCTGGACCAGCACCGGCGCCGGCGACTTCGAGGTGGAAGACATCACCCGTGCCGAGCGCGGCACCAGCGTCATCCTGCACCTGCGCGAAGACGCACAGGAATACCTCAACGCCTGGAAGCTCAAGTCCGTCATCGGCAAGTACTCCGACCACATCTCCCTGCCGATCCTCATGGAAAAGGAAGAGTGGAAGGAAGGCGAGAATGACCAGCCGGGCGGCATGGTCAAGACCGGCGAATGGGAGGCCGTCAACAAGGCCAGCGCCCTGTGGACCCGCCCCAAGAAGGACATCACGCCCGAGCAGTACATCGAGTTCTACAAGGGCATCTCGCACGACTTCGAGGCGCCCCTGGCCTGGAGCCACAACCGCGTGGAAGGCAGCACCGAGTACACGCAGCTGCTGTTCATCCCGGCCAAGGCGCCCATGGACCTGTGGAACCGCGAGCGCGCCTCGGGCGTCAAGCTCTACGTCAAGCGCGTGTTCATCATGGACGACGCCGAGGCGCTGCTGCCCAGCTACCTGCGCTTCGTCAAGGGCGTGATCGACTCGGCCGACCTGCCGCTGAACGTGAGCCGCGAGCTGCTGCAGGAAAGCCGCGACGTGAAGGCGATCCGCGAAGGCAGCACCAAGCGCGTGCTCTCGATGCTGGAAGACCTGGCCCGCCAGGAAAAGGAAGGTGAAAGCGATGAGGACAAGGCCAAGTTCGGCAAGTTCTACGCCGAGTTCGGCGCGGTGCTCAAGGAAGGCCTGGGCGAGGACTTTGCGAACCGGGAGCGCATTGCCAAGCTGCTTCGCTTTGCCTCCAGCACCACCGACACGGTGACGGTGAGCCTGGCCGACTACAAGGCCCGCATGAAGGAAGGCCAGGAGGCCATCTACTACATCACCGCCGACACGCTGGCGGCGGCCAAGAACAGCCCGCAGCTCGAGATCTTCCGCAAGAAGGGCATCGAAGTGCTGCTGATGACCGACCGCGTGGACGAGTGGGCGCTGAACTACATGCAGGAGTTCGACGGCACGCCGATGCAAAGCGTGGCCAAGGGTTCGGTGGACCTGGGCAAGCTGCAGGACGAGGCCGAGAAGAAGGCGGCCGAGGAAGCGGCCGAATCCTTCAAGCCGGTGCTGGACAAGCTCAAGGAAGCGCTCAAGGACAAGGCCGACGACGTGCGCGTGACCACGCGCCTGGTCGACTCGCCCGCCTGCCTGGTGGTGAAGGACGGCGGCATGAGCACGCAGCTGGCCCGCATGCTCAAGCAGGCCGGCCAGCCGGTGCCCGAGGTGAAGCCGGTGCTGGAAGTGAACGCCGAGCACCCGCTGGTGAAGAAGCTGGAGGCTTCCGCCCACTTCGACGACCTGGCCAACATCCTGTTCGACCAGGCGCTGCTGGCCGAAGGCGGCCTGCCGGCGGACCCTGCCGCCTACGTGCGCCGCGTGAACGCGCTGCTGGCCTGATCACAGGCCGATCGTTCCCAGGAGGCCGCGCACTGCGCGGCCTTTTTTATCAGCCGTGCCGTTTGAAGTACTGCACCTCGCGCTCGTGTTTTTCGGCCGCCTCGCGCGAGCCGAAGGTGCCGAGGTTGCGGCGCTTGCCGGTGCGCGGATCGACCTTGCGCGAGTAGAGGCGGTATTCGCCGGAGGCGAGCTTGCGGATCATGGCGGGCTCCTTCGAAGGCGTTGCCTGCCAATCTACGGCGGCCTTTTCTGGCCATGCGTCGGACAAGGCCAACGGGGCGCGTGGTCGTGGGCTGTGGAGCCTTTTCGGTATCAGCTGCCGCGCATCAAGTCGGGATGTTGCGTGCCAAGCCATTGCTCGGCGTGTGCCAGCAATTGCGTGGCTTCGGCAATGCACGATTCGAGTACGGCGCTCGATACCGGATCTCCCTCGTAGTCGCTGACATTGCGCTGCCGCCGCAATGCGTCCAGGACGATGATCCGCCGCTGGTCCACTGCCATGGTGAGGCCCAGGCTCTGGATGGCGGTCTGATGATGGCCGGGCTGGCTGGTCGACGTGCGGTAGCCGCTGGCCCACAAGCCCAGCATGGAGCATTGCATGATGCATTTGTAGGCCGCATCGAAGCGGTTGTCTGGACTCACCTGGGCAATGCGTGCATCCGCCAGGTTGCGCCGTGCGGCCTGCAACAGCTTGGCAATGCCCGCTGCGTCAGTCGTGTGTTCTTGCAACCGACCGATCGCCAACAAGTTCTGCAAGCTCATGTTCTTCCCCCTTCACGAATAGTTTTGCTTTGGCCAGGACGTCGCGGGCAAAGGCATCGCCGTGCCGCGCGCGGTCCGCAAACTCCTTGGGCGTGTAGAGCACCGGGTTGACTTCGCGCCCCAGCGTTGCGTGCAAAGGAAAGAGTGCCTGTGCCAGTTCGGCGAAGCCTACCTTGCCAAGAACCAGCACGTCGACGTCGCTGCCTGCCGACGGCGTGCCGCGCGCCATGGAGCCGAAGACCAGGCAGAGTCGAATCTGCGCATCCAGCGGCGCGAGGGCCTCGCGCAGCGCGGGCACCACGCCGTGAGTCTTGCGAAAGACGGAGGCCAGTTCGGCAAACAGGGGGTGGGTCGGCTGGGCCTGGTAGCGGACCTGGTTGCCTTGCTCGGTGCGCAGCAGCAATCCGGCCTGGCTCAATTTTTCGAGTTCGCGCGCGAGCGTGCCGGCGTGCGTGCCGGTGCGTCGCGCCAGTTCGCGCAGATGGAACGCCGCTTGCGGCTCGAGCAGCAGCACGGCCAGCACCCGTTGCCGAATGCCGGGAAACAGCAGGTCCATCAATGACGATGAGGTGTTGCTCATTAGGCAACGATTGTCGCCTTTAAGGCGACACATGGCAAGGGGCCTCGCCTGCCCGCGCTAGCAGTACAGAGGCTCTTCCGCCATCGCCTCGCACTGGTCCTGCAGCATCTGGATCTGCCCCTTCCAGTAGTCGCTGCTGCCGAACCACGGGAAGTTGATCGGGAAGATCGGGTCCTGCCAGCGCCGCGCCAGCCAGGCGCTGTAGTGGATCAGGCGCAGGGTGCGCAAGGGCTCGATCAGGGCCAGCTCGCGCCGGTCGAAGCTGCGGAACTGCTCATAGCCGTCCAGCAGGCCCGAGAGCTGGCCGGTGCGCTGTGCGCGGTCGCCTGAGAGCAGCATCCACAGGTCCTGCACCGCGAAGCCGGTGCGCGCGTCGTCCAGGTCGACGAAATGCGGGCCGCCGTCCGGCCGGTCGGTGGGCGTCCACAGGATGTTGCCGGGGTGGCAGTCGCCGTGCAGTCGCAGCTGGCGCAGCTCGCCCATCTTGTCTGCGTCGCCACTCAGTGCCGTGGCGGCGACCATCTCCAGCGCCTGGGTGCAGGCGATTTCCCAGTCGCGCTGCACATCGAGCGGAATCTTGTCGCCCTGCAGCAGCCAATCGCGCGAGGCAATGCCGAAGCTCTGCAGGTCCAGCACGGGGCGCTCCTCGAAGGGCCTGGCAGCGCCCACGGTGTGGATGCGCGCGAGAAAGCGGCCGATCCATTCCAGCACCTCGAAATCGTCCAGCTCGGGCGCGCGGCCGCCGCGGTAGGGGCTGACGCTGAATTCGAAGCCGGCATGCTGGTGCAGGGTGGCGCCGTTCAGCTCCAGCGGCGCCACGGCGGGCACCTCGCCGGCCACCAGCTCGCGCGAAAAGGCATGCTCTTCCAGGATCTGCCCGGTGCTCCAGCGCCCGGGCCGGTAGAACTTGGCCACCACCACCTGCCGGTCTTCCAGGTGGATCTGGTAGACGCGGTTCTCGTAGGAGCTCAGCGCCTGCAGCCGGCCGTCGCCGTGCAGGCCGAGCGTGGCCAGCGCGTCCAGCACCACATCGGGCGTGAGCGATTCGTAAGGGTGCGCGGCAAGGGCGGGATCGGGCGTGGCGGACATGAGTGCGCCATTGTCGCCGCCCCGAACCGGCTCAGGCGCCCAGCTCGATGACGTGGCCCGCGCGCGGGTCCAGCTGCCCGGCGGCCAGCGCGGTCCAGGTGGTGGCCAGTGCGTCGGCGCCGCGCGCGGTCTCCACGCGCATCCAGGGCGCGCCGGCATCCAGCACGCGCGCGCAGAAGGCTTGCCAGGCCGCGGCCATGCGGCGCCCGAATTCTTCCGCGCCCCATTCGCCGATGCGCTTCTTGATCTGGTCGGGCGCGAAGAAGAACACCATGCGCGGGCCCGGCAGGCCCTTGCCGCTGCCGGCCGGCGCCACTTCGCCCAGGTGGGTGCTGCCGATGGCCAGGCTGTGCGCCAGGGCGGTGAAGCGCGTGTGGATGCCCCGGCGCAGTTCGCCGCCGCCCGCGAAGTCCACGAACACGCAGGGCGTGTCGGCCGGCAGCTCGTGCAGCGCGTCGTAGCGCAGCACGCGGTGGTAGCAGCCGAGCTTCTCGCAGAAATCGACGTTGGCCGCCGAGGTCAGGCCCACGACCTGCACGCCCGGCCGCTGGGACAGCGCCCAGGCGGTGCCGTAGGCGGTCTTGCTCGAGGCGCTGGAAAGAATGACGGTGGCGCGCCCCTGCGCATCGCGTGCGCCGAAGAAATCCTTGTCCGCCAGGTGGTCGTCGATCAGCCACGAGGTGATGAAGAGTGGCCGCAGCAGCACCTGTACCGCTTCGTTGTCCGCCCGGTAGAGCGGATCGTGCGCGGTGCGGAAATACTGGTTGTAGACCGCGGGCAGCGCCGCGCGGTGTTCTGCGCCGTCGACGAAGCGCTCGGGCGACAGGCGCGCCGGCGCGAGCACGGCATGCGTGGCGGCCGGCCAGAAGCCGTACAGCCGCTCGCCCACCGCCACGCCCGGGTGCAGCGACTGCACGACGTCGGCAAAGCCCCACACGGGCACGATGCCCCAGCCCGCTTCGCCGCTGGGGTAGAAGTCCCAGTAGCGCATGGCATGGCCGAAGCCGGCGTAGGTGACGTTGTTGCTGGTCAGCGCCAGGCGGTCGATGCGCACCCGCACCTGGCCGGGGGCCAGCGGCGTGTCCTCGCGCGTGCGAAGGCGGGTGCGCGTGAGTTCGTCATGCGCGATCAGCAGTTCGGTGGTGGGCATGTGCGCTGCTCCTGGTGAACGGGAGCGCAAGTTAGCGCAGATGAGGCCGTTGCGCGATGACGAAGGCGTGTCCGCCGTCGCGCAGGCGACGCGCCAGGCCTCAGCCCGCGGCCAGCACCAGGGCGATGGTTACTGCCGCCGGCAGCGCCTGCACGAAGAGGATCTTGCGTGCCGCCGTGAGGCCGCCGTAGATGCCGGCGACCAGGACGCAGGCCAGGAAGAACAGCATGAACTCCCGGTTCTGCGTGACCAGGCCCCAGAAGAGGCCGGCCGCCAGGAAGCCGTTGTACAGCCCCTGGTTGGCGGCCAGCACCTTCGTGGCGTCGGCCATCTCCTGCGACTGGCCGAAGGCCTTCAGGCCCGCCGGCTTGTTCCACAGGAACATTTCCAGCACCAGGATGTACACGTGCTCCACGGCGACGAGGAGCACGGCGGCCTGGGCGAGAAGCTTCAACATGACGGGCCGGGCCTGCCGATCAGGCGATGACCAGGTCGACGTCGATGTTGCCGCGCGTGGCGTTGGAGTAGGGGCACACCACGTGGGCGGCGTCCACCAGCTTCTTCTTCGCGTCGGCGTCCAGGCCGGGCAGGGAGATGGCCAGCTTGACGGCGATGCCGTAGGCGGCGCCGCCGTTCGTCGGGCCGAGCGAGACGCTGGCGTCGACGGCCACGTCTTCCGGCACCTTCACGCCGACCTTGGGGCCCACGGCCTTCATGGCGCCGATGAAGCAGGCGGAATAGCCCACGGCGAACAGCTGCTCGGGGTTGGTGCCGGGCTTGCCGGAACCGGGCGGGTTCAGCTTGACGTCGAGCGCGCCATCGCTGGACTTGCCGGCGCCGCCGTCGCGTCCACCGGTGGTGTGGGACTGGGCGGTGTAGAGAACCTTGTCGAGAGGGGTGGTCATGGGACTTCCTTTGGGTTGAGGTAGGAGGGTTGGCGGGAGGGGAAAGCGGAATTCAAGCGGCAGCCTGGATGCGCTCGCGCAGCTGCTGGACCTGCTGGGTGAGGGCCACCAGCTCGCCCGGCGAGCACTGGCTGGCGTTGATGAGGCAGGCCGGCACCTTGGCGGCGCGGGCCTTGAGCCGGCGCCCGGCGGTGGTGAGGTGGATGTGGACCCGGCGCTCGTCCTGCGCGTCGCGCACGCGGGTGACGTAGCCGGAAGCTTCGAGCCGCTTGAGCAGCGGCGTGAGGGTGCCCGAGTCGAGCGAAAGCCTTTGCCCCAGCTCGGACACCATGAGCCCGTCTTGCTCCCACAGCACGAGCATGACAAGGTATTGGGGGTAGGTGAGTTCGAGCTGGTCGAGCAGCGGCTTGTACAGGCGCGTCATGGCCAAAGAGGCCGAATAGATGGCGAAGCACAGCTGGTTGTCCAGCCGCAGCATCTGCTCGGCGTTGGCGGCTGGCGTGGACTTGGTGCTCGGCATGGGGCGAAGTATGGCGCAAAATTAAATTGCGTGCAAAGTATTTGTGTAAGCAAACCCTGCACGAGGCAGGGTTGAAAGGATCCGGCGCGCCGCGCCGGTTCAGTCGGGCCGACTCAGCGGCCCGTGAAGCGGGCAGGGCGCTTCTCGATGAAGGCGCGCACGCCCTCGGCCGCGTCTTCGCTGGCGGCCAGCCGTTGCTGCACCGGAATGAAGTCGGCCACCGCCGCCGCCTGGCCCAGCTCGATGGCCTTGAGCACGTTCAGCCGCGTGGCGACCACGGCGGCCGGCGCCTGCGCCGCGATGCGGCGAGCGATGCCCACGGCAGATTCGAGCACCTGCGCCACCGGCACCACGCGCTGCACGAAGTTGCAGCGCAAGGCCTCGGCGCTGTCGAACTCGTCGGCCGTCAGCAGGTGCAGCATGGCGTTGCCCACGCCGGCGCGCTCGGGCATGCGCAGCGTGGCGCCGCCCGTGGGCAGGATGCAGCGCTGCACTTCCATCTGCGAGAAGCGGCAGTCGTCGGCGGCAATGACGATGTCGGCGCCCAGCATCAGCTCGATGCCCACCGTGAAGCAGATGCCCTTGACGGCCGCCACCATCGGCTTGGTGCGGCGCCGGTAGCCGGGCATGCCGAAGTCGTGCGGCTCCACCAGGCCCGGTGGCGTGAGCTTTTCGCCGCGTTGCAGGTATTCGACCACCGCCGGCAGATCCAGCCCGGCGGTGAAGTGATCGCCGTAGGCATGCAGCACGCCCACGCGCAACTGCGGATCGTCGTCCAGCCGGGTGTAGGCCTCGGCCAGCTCGCGGAACATGCGCGGCGTCCAGCCGTTGCGCTTGGCCGGGCGGTTGATGCCGATCAGCAGGATGTGCTCATCCAGCACTTCGCAGCTGATGCAGCCTTCGGGTGGCGGGGTGACGGGCGTGGGCGTCATGGATGCTTGGTGCTCAGTAGGTGTAGACACCACGGCCGGTCTTGCGGCCCAGTTGACCGGCCGCGACCATTTCCTTGAGCAGCGGGCAGGGGCGGTACTTCGAATCGCCGAACTCCTCCAGGTACACCTCCATCACCGCCAGGCACACGTCCAGGCCGATCATGTCGGCCAGGGCCAGCGGGCCGATGGGCTGGTTGCAGCCCAGCTTCATGCCGGCGTCGATGTCCTCCGCCGTGGCGCTGCCTTCGGCCAGCACGAAGAAGGCCTCGTTGATCATCGGCACCAGGATGCGGTTGACCACGAAGCCCGGCGCGTTCTTCACCGTGATGGGCGACTTGCCCAGGCGCTCGGACAGGTCCTTCACGGCCGCGTGCGTGGCATCGCTGGTGAGGTAGCCGCGGATGATCTCCACCAGCGCCATCATCGGCACCGGGTTGAAGAAGTGCATGCCGATGAAGCGGTCGGCGCGCGAGGTGGCGGCCGCCAGCTTGGTGATGGAGATGGACGAGGTGTTGGAAGCGATGATCGCCTCCGGCGCCAGCAGGCTGTCCACCTGCTTGAGGATCTTGAGCTTGAGCTCGTAGTTCTCGGTGGCCGCCTCGATCACCAGCTGCGCCTGCTTGAGGTCGTCGTAGTTGGTGCTGCCCTGGATGAGGGCCATGGCGGCCGTCTTCTGCTCGGCGGTGAGCTTTTCCTTCTTGATCAGCCGGTCCAGGCTGCCCGAGACGGTGGCAATGCCTTTGTCCACGGCGCCCTGCGAGATGTCCACCATGACGGCGCGGATGCCCGCCACCGCGCAGGCCTGCGCAATGCCGTTGCCCATGGTGCCGGCGCCGATGATGCCGACGGTCTGGATAGTCATTTGATTTACTCCTGGGAAAACAAAGAAAAAGGGAGCGGCGGCGCGAGCGGCGGCCGGTTGGGCCCACATTGTCGCCATGTCGGGCTGATTTAAAGTCGCCTGCATGACCACCCTCGGCACCCCCCTTTCCCCTTCCGCAACCCGCGTCATGCTCCTGGGCTCCGGCGAGCTTGGCAAGGAGGTGCTCATCGCCCTCCAGCGCCTGGGCGTGGAGACCATCGCGGTCGACCGCTACGAGAACGCGCCCGGCCAGCAGGTGGCGCACCATGCGCGCACCATCACCATGAGCGACCCGGCCCAGCTCAAGGCGCTGATCGAGGCCGAGAAGCCCATGCTGGTGGTGCCCGAGATCGAGGCCATCGCCACGCCCATGCTGCAGGAACTGGAGGCGGCCGGCACGGTGCGCGTGATTCCCACCGCCCGCGCCGCCCGCCTGACGATGGACCGCGAAGGCATCCGCCGCCTGGCCGCCGAGACGCTGGGCCTGCCCACCAGCCCCTACAAGTTCTGCGATTCGCTGGAAGAGCTGCAGGCGGCCATCGACGGCGGCATCGGCTACCCCTGCGTGGTCAAGCCCGTGATGAGCAGCTCCGGCAAGGGCCAGAGCAAGATCGACGGCCCGGGTGACGTGAAGAAGGCCTGGGACTACGCCATGGCCGGCGGGCGCGTGAGCCACGGCCGCGTCATCGTCGAAGGCTTCATCGACTTCGACTACGAGATCACCCTGCTCACCGTGCGCGCCATGGGCGAGGGCGGCCAGGTGCAGACGCATTTCTGCGAGCCCATCGGCCACCTGCAGGTCAGCGGCGACTATGTGGAAAGCTGGCAGCCGCACCCCATGGCGCCGGCCGCGCTGCAGAAGGCGCAGGCCATCGCGCAGGCGGTGACGGGCGACCTGGGCGGGCAGGGCCTGTTCGGCGTGGAGCTGTTCGTCAAGGGCGACGAAGTGTGGTTCAGCGAGGTCAGCCCGCGCCCGCACGACACCGGCATGGTCACCATGGCCACCCAGTGGCAGAACGAGTTCGAACTGCATGCCCGCGCCATCCTCGGCCTGCCGGTGGACACCACGCTCAAGAGCCCGGGCGCGAGCGCCGTGGTCTACGGCGGGGTGGATGCCCAGGGCATCGTCTTCGACGGCGTCGACCAGGCGCTGCGGGTGCCCGGCGTGGACGTGCGCCTGTTCGGCAAGCCCGAGAGCTTCGTCAAGCGCCGCATGGGCGTGGCCCTGGCGCATGCGGCCGACATCGACACCGCGCGCGACCGGGCGCGCGAGGCCGCGAGCCGCGTCAAGCCGCGCAAGGCCTGAGCCGCTTGTTCATGATGCGCCGCATCGTCAAGGCCGTCTTCTGGCTGGCGCTGGCGGCGGTGCTGCTGCTCACCGCCTTTGTCGCGGTGCAGTACCACCGGGCGCCCTCGCTCGAACCCTACCGTCCGTTGACCTTGCCGGCGGCGGACAAGGCGGCCCCGGGCCCGGTGCAGGTCCGCTTCGGCGGCGTTGCCACGCTCGTGTTCGACGATGGCGAAACGGCGTGGATGACCGACGGCTTCTTCTCACGCCCCGGCGTGCTGGCCACTGCCATCACGCGCATCGGGCCCGACGCACAGCGCATCGACGATGGCCTGCGCCGGATGGGCGTCACGCGCCTGGCCGCCGTGGTGCCGGTGCATTCGCACTACGACCACGCGATGGATTCGCCGGTGGTGGCGCAGCGCACCGGCGCCAGGCTGATCGGCTCCGCCTCGACCATGCACATCGGCCGCGGGCTGGGGCTGCCGGCGTCGCAGCTGCAGCAGGTCGAGTCGGGCGAGCCGGTGCGCCTGGGCAGGTTCACGCTGCGCTTCATCGCCAGCCGCCACAGCCCCACGCCCTACAGCGACGGGCATTCGGTGGAGCGCATCGACAGCGACCTGGTGCCGCCGCAGCGCGCGACCGCCTGGCGCGAAGGCACAGTGTGGTCGATTCACGTCGCGCACGACGGCGGGCGCACCTGGCTGGTGCAGGGCAGCGCCGGCTTCGTGCCGGGCGCGCTCGCGGGCCTGCGCGCGGAGACGGTCTTCCTCGGCACCGGCACCCTTGGCAAGAAGCCGGAGGCCTACCGCGAGCAGTTCTGGAACGAGACGGTGAAGGCCGTGGGCGCCCGGCAGGTGCTGCCCATCCACTGGGACAACTTCTGGCGCCCGCTCGAGCTGCCACTGCAGGCCATGCCGCTGCTGCTGGACGACTTCGAGGTGGTCATGCAAGACCTGCAGGCGCGCGGCCTGCGCGACGGTGTGCGGATTCGCATGCCGCCGCTGTTTGTGCCGTTCACGCTCTAGTGTGCTGTCCCGCAAATAGCTATGCAGAGAAAAGCGATGCGTTTCAGGTCAGGGCAAGGCGCAAACCGCAGCGATACCCAGTGGTATCGCGAGGATTTGCAACGCAGCCATGGCCTGAAAGGCGCGCTTTTCTGCGTAGCTATTTGCGGGGCAGCACACTAGCCCGCAGCCACTTTTCGCAAGCCCGCACGCGGGAGTGGGTCACGCGCGCGGCCGATATATAGGGAAAGTCCCCGCGAAGTGATGCACGCCCCCGCCGCTACCATGCCGCCAGCGCGAACCGGCCGCACGTCCATGTCGGCAATGAGCGGATCGCGACGCATAGGAGACGGCATGCGCGATGAGGGCATGGCGACACCGGCAGCGCCCGGCGATCGCCTGATGTGGCTGACGACGCAACGTGTTTTCTACGCGGGCCTCCTGGGGCCCGTCGGCGCCCGCGTGCTCGGGGGCTGGGGCCTCTACGTCTCCACCTCGGCGGCCGATCCCATTCGCGTGTGCATCGGCGGCGGTGCATGGCAAAGCGGCGAACTGCTGGTGGTGCCGCCGCAGGTGCCGCATCGCGTCGAAAGCGCCAGGCCGCTGGTGCTCAACATCCTGGTCGAGGCCGATTCGGTCGACCCGGACCGCCTTCCGTCATTCATGCGCGAGCGCTGCGGCTGCGCGCATGCACCGGAGTTCGTTGCGCGCGTGCGGGCCATGCATGCGCGCCTGCTGGCCGCTTCCGGTCGCGAATCCTTCGAGGGCTTCGACTTCGATCTGCTTTTTTTCGGCCAGGCGCTGGCGCCGCGTGTGCTCGATGCGCGCATTGCGCGCGTCATCGAGCGCATCAACATCGACCCGGCGCAAAGCGCCTCGGCACAGGATTGCGCGGGCTGGGTGCATCTTTCCTTCTCGCGCTTCCTGCACCTGTTCAAGGAAGAACTTGGCGTGCCGTTTCGCAGCTTCCGCGCCTGGAAGCGGGCGCGCAGCCTGCTGCGCTATGTGCACCAGCCGGGCACGCTCACCGACATCGCGCTGGACTCCGGTTATCCGGACGCCACGCACTTCAGCCATTCGATCCGCCAGGTCTACGGCCTGCGGCCCAGCGAGATCCTCGCCGGTTCACGCCGCCTGGCGCTGCATGACGCAGCAGGCGTGCGCGCATCCTGAGGGTCGGACGCCTTGCAAGTCCTCCAGCTCCTGCTCTCCGGCATCGCCCAAGGCTGCATCTACGGCCTGATCGCACTGGGCTTCGTGCTCATCTACAAGGCCACCGAAACGGTGAGCTTCGCCCAGGGCGAGCTCATGATGCTGGGCGCCTTCAGTGCGCTGGCCGCCATGACGCTGTTCGGCTTCCCGTTCTGGATGGCGGCCCTGTTCGCCGTGCTGGTGATGGCCCTCCTGGGCGTGCTGCTCGAATTCGTGGTGATCCGCCCGGTGCTCGGCCAGCCGCAGTTCGCCATCGTCATGCTGACCATCGGCATCGGGTATGTGATGCGCGGCCTGATCACCATGGTGCCGGGCATCGGCACCGACACGCACACGCTGCCCGTGCCCTACAAGGACCAGGTCTGGAAGCTGGGCGCGCTGGTCATCAACGTGGAGCAGGTGGTGATCGTGCTGGCCACCGCCGTCTTGTGCGGCCTGCTGTTCGTCATGTTCCGCTACAGCAAGCTGGGCATTGCCATGCAGGCTTCGTCGCAGAACCAGCTGGCGGCCTACTACATGGGCATTCCGGTCAAGCGCCTCAACAGCCTGGTGTGGGGCCTGGCCGCGGCGGTGGCGGCCATTGCCGGCATGCTGCTGGCGCCCATCACCTTCGTGCACGCCAACATGGGCTTCATCGGGCTCAAGGCTTTTCCGGCGGCGGTGGTGGGGGGCTTCGGCAGCCTGCCAGGGGCCATCGTGGGTGGCCTGGTCATCGGCGTGGTGGAGTCGCTCGCGGGCTTCTACCTGCCCGACGGCTTCAAGGACACCGCGCCCTACATCGTGGTGCTGATCATGCTGATGGTGAAGCCCAACGGCCTGTTCGGCGAGAAGCTCCGGAAAAAGGTCTGAAGAAATGAGCCCCCACGTTCGGCACTTCGTGTCCTCTCTGCCCCCCATGGGGGCGCAGGCCTGCCTTGGGGCGGCCCGGCGGCGGGCCTGACCATGCGCTTCATCTTCAAGACCAGTTACGCGCAGGACATCCAGTTGGCCAAGCATGGCGGCCATGTGTTCTGGTATGGACTCTTGTGCGTCCTGCTGGTGCTCGCGCCCTGGCTGGTGGACGAGTACTGGCTCGCGCAGCTGACCTTCGTGCTGATCTACGGCGTGGTGGGCCTGGGCCTGATGCTGCTGGCCGGCTTCACGGGGCAGTTCTCCATCGGCCATGCGGCGTTTCTCGGCACCGGCGCCTACACGCAGGCGGTGCTGTCCAACATGGGGGTGCCGTTTCCGCTGGCCATGGTCGGTGCGGCCGCGCTGTCGGCGGCGGTGGGCGTGCTGGTGGGCTTGCCGGCGCTGCGGCTCAAGGGCATCTACCTGGGCATTGCCACGCTGTCCTTCGGCTTCATCGTCGAGGAAGTCTTTGCCCGCTGGGAAAGCGTGACCGGCGGCAACTCGGGCCTGCATGTGAAGCAGGCGCAGGTCTTCGGCTGGGAGCTGGGCTCGGGCAACGGCTTCTACTTCCTGTGCCTGGTGGTGGCGGTGCTGTGCACGCTGGCCATCCTGAACCTGCTGCGCTCGCCCACCGGCCGCGCCTTTGTCGCCATTCGCGATTCGGAGGTCTCGGCGCAGAGCATGGGCATCCACCTGGCGCGCTACAAGACCTTGTCCTTCGCCATTTCGGCGGCGCTGGCCGGGCTGGGCGGGGCGCTGTATGCGCACAAGCTGAGCTTCATCTCGCCCGACCAGTTCAGCATCCTGCAGTCCATCGATTTGCTGCTGCTGGTGGTGATCGGCGGGCTGGGCTCGGTGCACGGGGCCTTTCTGGGCGCTATCTTTCTCATCTCGATGCCGCAGCTCATCGCCATGTCCAAGGACTGGCTGCCGCCGGTGATCGGGCAGGCGCCGGGCCTGCAGGGGCTGGTGTATGGCCTGGTGCTGATCGCCTTCGTGCTGTTCGAGCCGCTGGGCTTCTACGGGCGCTGGCTGAAGATCCGCACCTGGCTGCAGCTGTTTCCGTTCTATCGGCGCGGCTTGTTCAAGCGCCAGAAGTCCTTCACCAAGTCGGATCGCCTCAGATGAGCACGGACATCCTCCTGTCGGCGCAGGACCTGAGCGTGCGCTTCGGCGGCGTGCTGGCGGTCAACAAGGTGAGCTTCGAGGTGCGGCGCGGCGAGGTGTTCACGCTCATCGGGCCCAACGGCGCCGGCAAGACGACGGTGTTCAACCTCATCAGCCGCATCTACAACCCGACGACGGGCAGCATCACCTGGCATGGCGGCGAAGGCGGCGCGCCGCTGGCCTTGACGCAGCAGGCGCCGCACGCGATTGCGGCGCTGGGCATTGCGCGCACGTTCCAGAACATCGAGCTGTTCGAGCATGCGACGGTCTTGCACAACCTGCTGATCGGCCGGCACGTGCATCGCAAGACGGGATTCTGGAGCGAGGTGTTCTTCACCCAGGCCACGCGGCGCGCGGAGATCGAGGCGCGCGAGACGGCCGAGCGGGTGATCGAATTGCTGGACCTGCAGCATCACCGCGATTCGATGGTGGCGGGGCTGCCGTACGGGGTGCGCAAGGTGGTGGAGCTGGCGCGGGCGCTGTGCACCGAGCCCAAGCTGCTGCTGCTGGACGAGCCGTCGTCGGGCCTGAACGTGGAAGAGACGGCGGACATGGCGTTCTGGATCCAGGACATCCAGCAGGAGCTGGGCATTTCGGTGTTGATGGTGGAGCACGACATGTCGCTGGTGTCCAAGGTGTCGGACCGGGTGCTGGCGATGAATCAGGGCGAAGTGCTGGCGATGGGGTCGCCGCGTGAAGTGCAGTCGGACCCCAAGGTGGTCGAGGCTTATCTTGGGACGGTGGACGACGTGAGTAGTTTGCGGAGGGCGGCATGACGGCTGTTGCGCGCGCGGTTGTTGCCAGTGGAAGCGCCGCCCGGCATGCGATGCGCGCGGCAGGCCTTCACTGTGCCGGTCGCTTCGCGACTCCCTTGCGCTGCTCGGGGCGAGCGGGGTCCGCGCAAACTCGCTCCGCTTCGCTGCGCTCAAACAGTGCGCGGCCCTTGATCCGCTCGCCCCTGCGCTGCTCAGCGGCCCAGAGGCGGCCTGCCGCGCGCATCGCATGCCGGGCTCGTGGCAGTGCCGGCGGGGCAAGGTGCGCAACCACCGCAGGGGTTGCTGCCCGCCCTCATGCCGAGGCGAAGCCGATGGCATGTTCCCGACGACGGTTGTTGCGGTGGGGGGTGGGATGCGCTGGGGGCCGCCTCTGGGTCGCTGAGGAGCGCAGGCTTCGGGGGCTGCGCGCAAGGGCACCTTGCGCGCTTCGTCATCTAGCTCATCGCGGCTGTCTGAACGGAGCTGCGCAGCAGCGCAGTGAGTTCCGCGATGCAGCCCCCGAAGCCGAGCACCGCAAGGAAGCCCGAAGGGCCGACCCAGTGAAGGCCCCCAGCGCATCCCACCCCCCACCGCGCCCCCGCCATCAGCACAAAGCAGGACAAACGCTATGACGGACGAAATCCTGCAACTGCAAAACGTGGAAAGCGCCTACGGCCCCATCAAGGCAATCAGAGGCGTGAGCCTGAAGGTGCGAAAGGGAGAAATCGCCACCGTCCTGGGCTCGAACGGCGCCGGCAAGACAACCATCCTCAAGACCATCTCCGGCATCATCGATCCCAGAAAAGGCACCGTCGAATTCAAGGGCCAGAGCATCACCGCCAAGGACCCCGCCCACATCGTCCAGCAGGGCCTGTCGCACGTGCCGGAAGGCCGCGAAGTCTTTCCGCTTCTGTCGGTGAAGGACAACCTGCTCATGGGCGCCTACACCCGTAAGAACCGCGACGAGGTGGCGCGCGACATTGAAACCGTCTTCGCCTACTTTCCCATTCTTCGCGAGCGCGCCGGGCAGGAAGCGGGCCTGCTCTCCGGCGGCCAGCAGCAGATGCTCGCCATCTCCCGCGCCATCATGGCCGCGCCCGAACTCATCCTGCTGGACGAGCCCAGCCTGGGCCTCTCGCCCAAGCTCACCAAGGAAATCTTCGAGATCGTCGTGCGGATCAACCGCGAGCGCGGCACCACCATCCTGCTGGTCGAGCAGAACGCCAACATGGCGCTCAACGCCTCCGACTACGGCTATGTGCTCGAGAACGGCCGCATCGTGCTCGAGGACACCTGCGAACGGCTGCGCGAGAAGGAAGACATCAAGGAGTTCTACCTCGGCATGAAGGAAGAAGGCGTGCGCGGCGAGCGGCGCTGGAAGAAAAAGAAGACCTGGCGATAGAGATTCAACGGGAAGGCAGCACCATCATGTTGAAAGGCCTCTGGGACACCCAGCACATCCAGCCGCGCACCGGCATCGTGGTGCCCGGCGAGACCGTTCCCGCCGTGTTCTGGAACGCCGTGGCCGCGCGCGGCGACAAGGTGTGGATGCGCCAGAAGCACCTGGGCATCTGGCGCACCTGGACCTGGAAGCAGACCGCCGATGCCGTGCGCGAAATCGCCGCCGGCCTGCTGTCGCTGGGCCTGGCGCCGGGCGAGTGCGTGTCCATCCTGTCGAACACCGTCATCGAGTGGGTGCTGGCCGACCTGGCGGTGCTCAGCTGCGCCGGCGTGTCCAACGGCATCTACCCGACCGACGCCGCCTCGCAGGTGCACTACCTGTGCGAAGACTCGCAAACGCGCGTGCTCTTCGTGGAAGACGACGAGCAGCTCGACAAGGCGCTGGAGGTGCGCACGCAACTGCCCCTGCTGCGAAAGATCGTGGTGTTCGACATGGAAGGCCTGCGCGGTTTCCACGACCCGGGCGTGATGAGCCTGGACGACCTGCGCGCGCTGGGCCGCGCGTACCTGCAGCAGCATCCCGGCGCGGTCGAGGAGCGCGTGCAGCAGTGCCGGCCCGAAGACCTGGCCATCCTGGTCTACACCTCCGGCACCACCGGCAAGCCCAAGGGCGCCATGCACAGCCATGCGGGGCTGGTGTTCACCGCGCGCGGCTACAACACGCTCATCGCCCAGGACGAGCGCGACGAGCGCATGTGCTTCCTGCCGCTGTGCCACATCGCCGAGCGCATGGGCGGCGAGTACTTCGCCCTGTACACCGGCTCCATCCTCAACTTCGTCGAGAACCCCGAGACGGTGCCCGAGAACGTGCGCGAGATTTCACCCACCGTGTTCACCGCCGTGCCGCGCGTGTGGGAAAAATTCTATTCGGGCGTGATGATCGCGCTGAAGGAGGCCAGCGCCGTGCAGCAGGCGGCCTACGCCTGGAGCATCGGCGTGGGCGAGCAGATCGCCGCCAAGGTGATGGCGGGCGAGGCGGTGGGCGGCGCCCTGCGCCTGAAGTTCCGCCTGGCCCGCGCGCTGGCGCTGGACAACGTGCGAAAGCTCATCGGCATCCACCGCGCGCGCTTTCTCGTGACCGGCGCGGCGCCCATCTCGCCGGAGCTGGTCAAGTGGTACCTGTCGCTGGGCGTGCCCATGCTGGAGGTGTGGGGCATGACCGAGACCTGCGGCGCTTCCACCGGCATGCCGGTGGGCCGCATCAAGCCCGGCTCCATCGGCCAGGCGGCCGGCTACAACGAGGTGCGCGTCGACCCCGCCACGGGTGAGATTCTGGTGCGCGGGCCCAATGTGTTCATGGGCTACCTGCACCTGCCCGAGAAGACGGCCGAGACCATCGACGAGGGCGGGTGGCTGCACACCGGTGACGTGGGCAGCATCGACGATGAGGGTTTTCTGCGTATCACCGACCGCATGAAGGACATCATCATCACCGCAGGCGGAAAGAACATCACCCCCAGCGAGCTGGAGAACGAACTCAAGTTCAGCCCCTACGTCACCGATGCGGTGGTCATCGGCGACAAGCGTCCCTACCTCACGGTGATCATCATGATCGACCAGGAGAACGTCGAGAAATACGCGCAGGACCACGACGTGCCGTTCAGCAACTACGAGAGCCTCACGCGCGCCAAGGAGGTGCAGGAACTCATCCAGGGCGAGCTCGACCGCGTCAATGCCAAGTTCGCCCGGGTGGAGCAGATCAAGAAGTTCTTCCTGCTCGAGACGCAGCTTTCCGCCGAGGACGAGGAACTCACGCCCACCATGAAGCTCAAGCGCAAGCTGGTGCAGACCAAGTACGCGCAGCGCATCGAAGCCATGTATGGCTGACTCGAAAGAGCTTCAGTCCGGTTTTCGCTACCCATCCATCACGAGGAGACAAGCATGAAGAAGATGAAGTTCGGCAATCTCTCGCTTCTGGCACTGGCCGCGGTGGCCCTGGCGGCGAGCGGCGCGGTTTTCGCGCAGCAGGGCGTGAGCAAGGACGAGATCCGCATTGGCACGATTCAAGACCTGTCGGGCCCGCTGGCCGGCTTCGGCAAGCAGTCGCGCAACGGCATGCAGCTGGCGGTGGACGAGATCAACGAGCAGGGCGGCATCAACGGCCGCAAGCTCAAGCTCTACGTGGAAGACTCGGGCTACGACCCGAAGAAGGCCGTGCTGGCGGCGCAGAAGCTGGTCAACCAGGACAAGATCTTCATCATGGCCGGCCACATCGGCACCGCGCAGAACATGGCGGCCATGCCGGTGCAGTTCGAGAAGAACGTGGTCAACTTCTTTCCCATCACGGCGGCGCGCGAGATGTACGAGCCGTTCAACCGCCTGAAGTACTCCTTCGCCGCCACCTACTACGACCAGATCCGCCTGGCCCTGCCCAAGATGATCAAGGACAAGGGCGCCAAGCGCGTGTGCACCATCTACCAGGACGACGAGTTCGGCCTGGAGGTGCAGCGCGGCGCTGAGGCGGGGCTGAAGTCGGCCAACATGGAGCTGGTGGAGAAGACATCGTTCAAGCGCGGCGCCACCGACTTCTCTTCCCAGGTGGCGAAGATGAAGGCGGCCAATTGCGACCTGGTGGTGCTGGGCACCATCATCCGCGAGACCATCGGCACCGTGGGCGAGGCGCGCAAGACCGGCTTCAACCCCACCTTCCTGGGCTCCAGCGCCGCCTACACCGACCTCATCCACAAGCTGGGCGGCAAGGCCATGGACGGCATCTACGCCACCATGACGGTGCAGAACCCCTACACCGACGAGCAGTCGCAGCCCATCCGCTTCTGGGCCAACAAGTACAAGACCAAGTTCAACGAGGACCCCACCGTGTTCTCGGTGTACGGCTACTCCATCATCCAGTCCTTCGCCAAGGCGGCCGAGAAGACCGGCGCCAACCTCAGCACCGACAGCTTCATCAAGGTGATGGACAGCATGACGTTCGAGCCCGACATGTTCGGCAGCGCCAAGGCCACCTACACCGCGACCAAGCGCCTGGGCAGCGACCTGTCGCGCCTGTCGCAGATCCAGGACGGCAAGTGGAAGGTGGTGTCGGACTACGTGGCGCCCTGAGGTCTTCTGAGGAATTGCGCGGGCTCCGGCTCAGCCAGAGGGGCTCCGCGCTAACCGAGTTGGGCCGGCATGGAGTGATGCTCGTGCGTCACCCACCATCGCCCGTTCTTCTTGCGCAAGCCGAGCGTCAACCTGCAATGCGCCTGATCACCGCCAATTCGTAGCAACCCGTGCGCGAAGGCGACCTGGTCGCTCGACTCGATATTGACTTCCTCGACTCTAAAGCGGGCCGGGCCGGCGGCGGTGTGAGCGAAGAACAGCCCCCAAGTCCGGCGATAGGCTTCGATTCCGCGCTCCTGGAGGGGCTCCGGCACGTCGAACATGACGATGTCCTCGACGCGATCGGCTGTGACCCCTTCCAGATCACCGCGACAGATCGCCTCTGTCCAGCGGGCAATCAGATCCAGGATGGCGGCGTCGTCGGTAGGCTGGGACATGTCAATTCTCCGTGGCAGGCCTGGATCGCTGCTTCTCGTTCCATCGGAGCGCGGCCCATGCGAAAAGGACGGTGGATGTCAGCAAGATGGCCGCACCGGCTGCCATGGCGAGGCCGAAGCCGGAGGTGAACGCCGATTGCGCCGATGCACGCAACTGGTCTCCCGCGGCAGCGCTCAGTCCTGCGGCGATGTCGAGCGCGCCGCCCAGGGTGTCACGCGCTGATTCGACGTCCCGCGGGTCCAGGCCTGCTGGTGCAACGATCAAGGCGCGATATGCCGCGATCCCGATGCTTCCGAACACCGCCACGCCCAGTGACCCGCCGAGGTCGGCGCCTGTTTCAGAGATGGCGGCGGCGGCGCCTGCCTTTTCTGCAGGCGCTGCAGCCAGCACCAGATCCGTTGCCAAGGTGACGACGGCGGCGACCCCGATGCCCAGCAGCACCATGCCTGAAATGAGGACTCCCAAGCCGAACGAACCGGGTGGCAGAGCCATGACCGCCAACCCCGTCGTCGTCAGCAGGAGCGCACCGCAAGCGACACGCGATGGCGGAAAGTACTTCGAAAGTGCCGCGGCCCCCAGACATCCGGCGACTGAACCAGCCGCCGCCGGAACGGTCCACAGGCCCGCGGACAGCGGTGAGAGGCCCATCACCAGTTGCAGGTACTGCGCAACCAGAAGTGAGGCGCCCACCCACGCGAAAAGAGAGAGTGAATTGGCGGCGAGCGCAGTGGAGAACGCCGCGTTGCGGAACAGCCCCAAGTCCACGAGCGGTGCATCCAGGCGGCGTTGCCGCCGCAGGAACGATCTGCCAGCTGTCAGGCCCGCCATCAGCGACAGGCCTGCCATCACGGTGAGACCGTGCTCGGCAAACTGCTTCAGCGCAAAGGTGAGCGCCAGCAAGCTGGCCATCGATTGCCCGATGCCCAGAAGGTCGTAGGGAAACCCGGTGCGCTCGACGAACTCCGGCAAGCAGATGGGTCCGAGCAGCAGCAACAGGAGCATGATGGGAATGCCGATCAGGAAGATCGAACCCCACCAGAAGAACTCGAGAAGAAGGCCGCCGACAATGGGCCCGAGGACACCACCCAGCGTGAAGCAGGTGGTCCAGATGCCGATGGCGATACTGCGCTGCCGTGCGTTCGTGAACATGTTGCGGATGAGCGCCAACGTCGAGGGAAGCAGGGTGGCCCCGGCAATCCCGAGGAGCGCCCGCGCCCCGACAAGCATGGCCGGAGTCGTCGCAAGAGCGGCAAGCCCTGAGACAAGGCCGAATGCCAGAGCACCGAGCAGCAGCAGCTTGCGCCGACCGATTCGATCGCCGATCGCCCCCATGGGAATCAAGGCGCCGGCCAACAGGAATCCATAGATGTCGGAGATCCAGAGAAGCTCGGCACTGCCGGGCCGAAGAGCAGCACTCAGTGATGGCGTGGCCAGAAACAGGATGCTCATGTCCATCGAGACCAGCAGCGTCGGAAGGGCCAGCACTGCCAGTCCAGCCCATTCGCTGCGGCCTGCCAATCGCGAGGTGTCGTCCATGGAGCCTCCTGTAGCTGGGCGAATTTGCCCGCCATCGCACAATTAACGTAGCGATCGCTATAGTAGAGGTCTGAGATGTGACGTCAAGATATTTATAGGGATCGATACAAAATGCCAAGAGGGCGACCGCGAGCGTTCGACAAGGATCGGGCGCTGGACACAGCGATGCGAATGTTCTGGCGAAACGGGTACGAAGGCGTGTCCATCGCAGCCCTTTCTGCGGAGATCGGCGTGACTGTTCCGAGCCTGTACCTGGCGTTCGGGAACAAGGAAAGCCTGTTCATGCAAGCAGTCGCCCACTATGAGCGATACAGCCAGCATCTTTATCAGAGGGCCTTCGCTCGGGCTTCGGCGCGGGAGGTTGCCTTGCAGATCCTGATGGGTGAAGTCGAATTGGTTGCGGGCAAAGACACGCCCGAAGGCTGCCTGATGGTTCAAGGCGCTCTGGCCACCAGCCCGGAGAGCGAACCCGTTCGGCTTGCCATGGCCAAGCTTCGACGGGACGCCGAGTCGGCCGTGGCTGCCCGGTTCGAGCGAGCTCGCGACGAAGGTGACCTGCCGCCTGGCTGGAGCCCGCGATCGCTGGCAAGCTATCTCATGACCGTTGCGACCGGCATTGCCGTACAGGCCAAGACGGGATTGCCTCGCAAGCGACTTCTTCAAGTCGTAGAGATGGCCATGTTGATCTGGCCTGCGCCCTTAGGCTCTGAAACGGTGTCCCACCGGATGCGGGCGGGACTTAGTCAAGGCTAAATGGCACGGCCGCGCAGCATGCACGGATGTCGTCAACCAGCGATCGCTTCGGGTCGTCCATGTCGCCTGGTGGAACCGTGCACCGGCTCATTTCCCATCATCCATCGCCAGCCGTTTCTGCACCGCCTGGAAAACGGGGCCGCGTGCAAGTTTCAGGGCCTGTCCTCTTTGCGCACTTTCTGGCGAGATCGTCGAGGTCACGGCGACGACCAGGCCCAGTGGCGCATGCACCCAGACAAGCTGGCCCGCATAGCCGCTGGCGAAGAAGGTGGAGGCCGAGGGCGCCCACCAGAAAAGGCCGTACGGCACGTTGACCGGCGGTCCGCCTGCGCTTTGAGGCTTCACCGCCTGCGCTGCGAACCCGGCCGGAAGCAAGGGCTGCCCATCGGCCCACTGCCCGTCCCTCAGCAGCAGATGGCCCATCTTCGCCATGTCCACGGTGCGCATCGACGCCAGGCCATGCGAATAGGCCGGAGTCCGCATGGAAAGTGGCTTCACGATCTGTTCGCCCGCCAGTTCGGCAGCGGGGCGGCCGGTGGCTCGCTCCAGGATGGCCTGGACCATCGCAGGCCCGCTGTTGTCGTAGGCGAAGCGCTGGCCCGGTTCCGCGCGCATCGGCCGGGCCCAGGCGGCGGCCGGCCGGGCGGGCGCCGCCGTTCCGCCGCTGTCGTTTACCTCGAAGCCGGTGGTCATGCCCAGCAGGTGCCTGAGCGTGATCGACGCCGCACGCGGGTCCGGATTGAGCGGCCTCCATTCGGGCATGAGCTCGACCACCGGCTGGTCCAGCGAGGCGAGCTGCCCGCGCTTCACGGCCGTCCCCACGAGGAGCGCCAGCGCGCTCTTGGTGACCGACTGGGTATTTCGCAGCGCGTCGCGGTCGCCGTCGCGGTAGTACTCGTACACCGTGCGGCCCCGCAGGACGACGACCAGGCTCTGGACATCGCCCCACTCCGTGGCGCCCATGCCCTGGTCGACGTGCTCGAAGGCGGCCAGGTCCAGGCGCTGCTCTTCGGGCGTCGAGGTCCGCCAGGCCGGCATCTCCCCGGTGGCGGCTGCGGCAGGTGCGCCGGCCATCGCAGCCATCGAGGAAGAAAGAAACCAGGCGAGAAGTCTTCGCATGCCGGACCTCGATCGAGTCGGTGGTTGATGATGACGGCCACGCCCGCAAGGCGTCAGCCCGCCCGCATTCTGCCGGCTCCCCATGCGCCTCGCTGCCGATGCCCCGGCAGGCGATGCTGGCGGCGATTCTCCTTCAGGGAAAACCTGCCCTGACGCGGCCCTGCGCGCAGATAGACTCGCGCGCTTTGCCATGTGGAGGGGGCCCATGCAGCTGGAGATCGCGCAGTCCACGCCCACGGCCGCCAGCGTCGGCCGGCTCGTGCAGGCGCATTACGGCCTGGGGGAAGTCGTCGAGAGCGAGTTCCTGCGGCGCAGTTTCAACCAGGTCTATCGCCTGCGCCTGGCGGACGGCCGCCAGGTGGTCGCGCGCCTGAGCGCGCAGCGGCCGCGCGGCGCGCCCAATGTCCAGTTCGAGGCGCAGGTGCTGTCGCACCTGGCAGCGCAGGGCATCCAGGTGTCGCGGTGCCTTCGCACGACGAACGGCAGCGTCGCCGTTCGCGTGGCGCTGCCCGAGGGCGAGTGTGCGTTGATGGTCTTCGAATTCCTGGAGGGCGAGTTCACCGGTGAGTCGACCGAGGACATCCAGGCTTTCGCGCGCGGTCTGGCGGCCTTGCATGCCGCGGGCGACAGCTACCGCGGGGCCGCCAGCGCCTATGTGCTGGACCTCGACTACCTGCTGCTGAGCCCGCTGGAGAACCTGTTGCGCGCCCCCTCGATGACCAGCGAACTGCAGCCCCAGTTCGAGGAACTGGGCCGGCGCCTGCACGAGCGCATCCAGTCGCTCGGCGACCTGGACCGCGTGCTGTGCCACGGCGACGCGCACGGCATGAACAACTTCATCGTTCCCTCGGCGCAGGGCGGGCGCGAAGCCGTCTTCTTCGACTTCGATGAGGCGGGGCCCGGCTACCTGGCTTATGAGCTGGCGGTGTACCCCTGGGTCCTGTGGCCGCGTTCGCCCGACGAGGCGCCCGGCGAGAAAGTGCTGCGCCGCTGGCGCGATTTTCTGGGCGCCTACCGCGAGGCGAGGCCGGTGGCCGATGCGGACCTGCGTGCCATTGCCCCCTTCATGGCGGTGCGGCAGTTCTGGCTGCTGGGCGAGTATGCGGGCCGCGTGCCGCAGTGGGGCTCCCAGGCCATGCCGACCAGCTACCTGCGCCGCCAGGCCGCCATGCTGCGCCAGTGGGAGAGCCTGGCGCTTCCCTTGTCGTTGTGACAAGCGCGAATTCCCCGGGTGATCCCTGAGTGCCCGCGCGCCGGCTTGCCCTTAGCCTGCAGGTCTTTCAAGAACAACCGCGAGAGACAAAGAATGCATAGTGCGATTGCTGTTCTGGCTGTGGGTCTGGTTCTGGCCTGCGTGGCGTCCCTCACGTTCATCTACAGGCATCAGAAGGCCCGCCAGTCGGCGGCCGTCGACGAAGGCATCCAGCAGGCGCGCGAGTAGCAGCGCCGGCCCTAGTCAGCCAGCGCCAGTTCCTTCGGCACCTGGAAGTTGGTGTGGCGCGTGAGGAAGCGCATGCTGCAATCGCCGATCTGGATCACGTCGCCGTGGTGCAGCGCCCACTGTTTCACCCAGTGGCCGTTGACCCGCGTGCCGTTGCTGCTGCCCAGATCGATGAGCCAGGTGGTGCTGCCTTCGACGCGAAGCTCCATGTGGTGACGGCTCACCCGGGGGTGGTCGATGCGGATGTCGTTGCTTGCGTCGCGGCCGATGAGCGTTCGCTCGTCGGTCAGTTCGATCTGCCTGGGCGTGCTGTTCTTTCGCATGAGGAGCAGGCGGGCCATCTGGAGGTTCTCTTGTAAGACTTTTGGTTGCAACGAAGTGTAACCCAAAGTCTTACTGGATACCCATCCAATCCAGCACGAAAGCGTGCGCTTCGCGCAGCGCGGCGGGGCTTATCCCTAGCGAATCACCACCGAGAGCGTGGTTCCAGCGGGAACGCGCACCACTTCCGAGTAGAAGGTTCCGGCGGACGGCCGCACCAGCGGAACGCTGCCATAGCTTGCAATCTCGCCGGGCAGCTGGGGCGGCACCTGGCGGCTCCAGGCCCAGTCCAAGGGGTTGATCGGAATGAGCGAGAACTGCGCGTCGTGCCACGCCGGAAATCCATAGCCGCCCGGCGCGTCCGGCCCGAGCAGGGCGCCGGCCGTCACGGCGAAGCGGCGGAAAGCCTGGCCGAAGGACGAGGAAGGCACCGACGCGCGCAGCGCCTCGTCCACCAGCACCTGCGAATCGGCATGCTGCGCGCGCGTGAGCAGGTCCTTGAAGAAGGCCGTGCCGTGCTGGCGCAGCAGGTAGCCGCCGAAGGTGCCGGCCACGCTGTAGCTCTCGCAATGCGGGTCGTCGCCGGAGAACTGCAGCATCGGGCAGTTGTAGTTGCCGGCCAGGTAGGTGGGCAGGCGCCCCTCGCGGATGCTGTTGAACACGGGGCTCAGGTGCATGGAGACGAAGTCCTCGGCCATCATGGCCGTCATCTCTTCCAGCCAGGTGTCGAAGGGGCCGCCGCCGCCCGCGGCCACGTTGCGGCGGTAGAAGTTCTGCATGTGCGTCAGCTCGTGCGCCACATTGCTGAGCGTCACGCGCGTGTCGAGCGTCGCGACGTTGGGGGCGTTGAGCACCAGGGCCAGCGATTCGTTGCTCCCCGCGATTGCGACATGGTTGTTGAGCCCCCAGAAGTAGCCCTGGTCGGCCGAATGGGCGGCGCCGAAGTCCAGCAGCACGATGTCGACCCAGTGGTGGCCAGCGGGCAGGTACCGGGCGGGCGCATCGTGCGGCCCCCAGAGCGGGCCGCCGAGGGCGACGATGGCCTCGTAGATGCCGCCGCTGCGGGCCACGCCCTGCAGCACGGTCTCGACGATGGTGGCGTCTACCCGCCCTGCGCCGAAGTGGCCGTTCTCGACCCAGACGTTGAACACCATGCCGTCGCCGGCGGCCCGCTGCCCGACGAGCGAGACCCGGTGCTCGGACCCGTCGGTGTGCAGCCAGGCGCGGGTGTCGTTCAGGGCGGGCGGCGCATCGGGCGCGGGCGCCGCCTTGCGCACGACCGGGCTCGGCTTGCTCGCCAGCGATGCCGGCACGTTCTTCCAGCCGGTGCGGTTGAATTCCTGCGCCGCTTCGTGCGGGGAAGGCGCCGCACCGGCGATGGCCGGGGCAGACGGCTTCGATGCCGCCGGGGCCACCGGGTCAGGGCTCGATTCGTTGCTGAACACGAGGGTGACCGGCTGCCCGTTCAACCCGGTGATGTAGACGGGCACGTCCTGGGCGCTGGCGCTGCCGTTGCTCTTTTCCCAGATGCCGATGCCTTGCCCGGCGTACCGCGTCGCGCTGAGCGCTGCGCATCCGGTGCAACTGGGGCTGACGCCGCTGTCG
Source organism: Variovorax soli NBRC 106424 (assembly GCF_001591385.1). Taxonomy (GTDB): domain Bacteria; phylum Pseudomonadota; class Gammaproteobacteria; order Burkholderiales; family Burkholderiaceae_C; genus Variovorax; species Variovorax soli. The sequence continues at coordinate 1,425 of NZ_BCUU01000069.1, read as the reverse complement.
GTGGTGACTGGATGCGCCTGGCCGCCCGATGTGGACGGGGCACTTTCGCCCGACGAGCCGCCGCCTCCACCGCCGCAGGCGGCCAGCATGGCGGCGGCCATGAGTACGGACAAGCCGGTCAGCGCGGCAGAGGTGAATCGACCTTCGAACATGGAGTTCGAAGTCTGGTGGCGCACCCCCGATCGGGACGGGCCGATCAAGGCTGGAAATCACGCTCTGTTCGCGCTTTCGTTCGAGCGAACAGCCGGCCTCAGTGTCTAGAAATCGACCTTCTCGTACTGCTCGACCTGGCAGTCCCAGCTGCCCGGCTTCGTCGCGCAGACCGAATAGCCAGGGGCCGGCTTGTACGCGGTGCATGCGCCCAGCAGCGCGGAGAGGAGCAGGGTACCCAGGAGTCTCGGGATCATGGAACGGATTCTGCCGCCACCGCGCTTGCAACATGCAGGCGGCCGACCGATATTGAGGCCATGACCGCCGTTGGCCGCACCCTCGCGCCGCACAACTGGCCGGCCGTGCTGCTGCACGGCTGGGCGCGTGCCGTCTTGCTGATGATGGCCGGCGCGGCGCTGCTCTTCGCCTCGGCATTCGAGCAGGCCCGCGCCCAGCCCGGCGGCGCAGCCGACAACAAGCGCATCGCCCTGGTCATCGGCAATGCGCGCTACCCGAAGGTGCCGCTGGCCAATCCGGAGAACGATGCCCGCCTGATCGCCGCGCGCCTGCGCGCGCTCGGCTTCGAGGTGACGGACCAGTACAACCTGGGCGTGGTGCAGTTCCGCCGCGTGCTGCGCGACTTTGCGCGTCGCGTGCAGCAGGACGATGCCATCGCGGTGCTCTACTACGCCGGCCATGGTGTGCAGATCGACGGGCGCAACTTCCTGCTGCCGGTGGACATCAACCTGCGCGACCAGGAAGAGGTGAAGGACGAGTCGGTGGACATCGACGAGCTGTTCATCGGCCGCATCGACAAGGTGGGTTCCTTTCCGCGCATCGTGATCCTCGATGCGTGCCGCAACAACCCCTTCGCCGGCAAGACGCGCAACATCCGCTCGGCCGGCGGCCTGGCGGAGATGGGCGCGCGCGGCACGCTCATTGCCTTTGCGTCGGCGCCCGGCGCGGCGGCGGAAGACGGGCCCGACGGCGGCAACAGCGTCTACAGCAAGAGCCTGGCCGAGGAGATGATGGCACCGGGCATCGAGGTGGAGCAGATGTTCAAGAACGTGCGGGTGCGCGTGCTGCGCGACACCGAGGGGCGGCAGCTGCCGTGGGTGAACACCTCGCTCACCTCGGACTTCAGCTTCAATCCATCATCGGGCGCGGCGGGGCGTGCTGCAGGCGCTGCCGGCGCGGCTGGTGCACGGCAAGGCGGCGCCCCGAGGCCGGCGGCGCAGCCGCCCAAGGACATCGAGACGGCGCTCGAGAATGCCC